>JBIKMK010000119.1:0-9278 GCA_044359315.1 Bryobacteraceae bacterium
TTTAAGGTTAAGGAATTTCAATTTTGATTACAAAACGGATGACACAAAGTCTCGCCATGGCTGCTACATTGCTCGCCATCCCCGACGTTGCCGGTCCGCTGAGTGCAGAAGTAAAGAATGACCCCCGGATGGTCCGGTTGCAGCAGTTTTTCTCTGACCGCAACTGCCCCGCCAAACACCTGGCTTCCGACTTTATTGAAGCGGCTGACCGCCAGGGTGTCGATTGGCGCCTGTTGCCCAGTATTTCGTTCGTGGAATCAACCGGCGGCAAGCACGCCCGCAACAACAACATCTTCGGCTGGCAGAACGGCAACTACCGCTTCCCCACGGTCCGCCAAGGCATCCACACCGTGGCCCATGAGCTGACTCATTCGCCCTACTACCGGGGCAAAAGCCTGGACGGCAAGCTGCGCACCTACAACCCGAATCTCGAATACATCCGCCGCGTCAAGCAGGTGATGGCGGAGATTGGTCCGGCGCGGCAACACTTTGGCCCGGGCGCAGATGACGTTCCCGCTGCGGGTAAGCCCCGGCCGGGACACCGGTTCAACTAAGCCCCATCCGCTCCAGCTTCCGGTAGAGCGTCTTGCGCTCAATGCCCAGGATCTTGGCCGCCCGGCTTTTGTTGTTGTTGGCGGCGGCCATCACCCGGCGGATCTGTTCTTTCTCGGTCTCGGCGAGCGTCTCGCCATCGGCCTCGTTGAACTGAGAATCGGCGATCGCGTCGCGCACTGCCTCATCGCTGATGCGGCCCTGCGGAGCCAGAATCGAGAGCCGCTCCACCATGTGCTGCAACTGCCGGACGTTGCCCGGCCAGGTGTAGTCTTCCAGCGTACGCAGCCCGCTATCGAGCAGGACGGTGGTCTGGTGATACCGGTCGTTGTAGCGGCGCAGAAACGTGCGGGCCAGCAACGCCACATCGCCACGGCGCTCCCGCAGCGGCGGCAACTGCAACGGCACCACGTTCAGGCGGAACCACAGGTCCTCGCGGAACACGCCCTCGTCCACCAGTTTCTTCATGTCGCGATTGGTGGCCGCGACGATGCGGACATCCACCGGCTTAGCCTTTGAGGCACCCAACGGACGCACTTCCTTTTCCTGCAGGAAGCGCAGCAGCTTCAACTGGAACGTGCCGTCGATGTCGCCAATCTCATCCAAAAACACCGTGCCCCGGTGCGCCGCCTCAAACACGCCCACGCGATCCCGGTCCGCGCCGGTGTAGCTGCCCCGCATCGCGCCAAACAACTCGCTTTCCAGCAGCGAAGCTGGAATGGACCCGCAATCTACCGGCACAAACGGATGCGCCGCGCGAGGTGAATTGTGGTGGATCATCCGGGCAATCATCTCTTTGCCGGTGCCGGTCTCGCCCTCAATCATCACCGTCGCATCGGTGGGCGCGACGCGCGAGATGGTCTTGTAGATCTGCACCATCTCGGCCGAACTGCCAATCATCTCGCTGGGCGGCAGGATCTCCTCATCGTCATCCTCGTCGTCCGCCGGAGCCAGAGAAGCTTCCGCTTTGCGCACCGTTTCCAGCAGCGTATCCAGATCAAACGGCTTGGCGATGTAATCAAACGCGCCGCCGCGCGTGGCCGCCATTACGGTCTCCATGGTGCCGCGGCCCGTCATCATGATGACGGCGCACGCCGGGTCGCTCTTCTTGGCGGCGTTCAATACGTCCAGGCCCGTGCGTTCATCAATGTAGATGTCCGACAGCACCAGCGGGTAGGAGTGGCCAGCCAGCTTCTCGATGGCGGCACCGGTGGACGCAACAGCCTCCACGGCATAGCCTTCCAATTCGAGAAATGTGGTGATGGTCGTCCTGACACTCGAGTCGTCTTCAACGACCAGAATCGGCGGTTTGGTCACCGTTCTACTCCTTCAGTCATGGACGCGGGCACTACCATCGTAAAGCATGAGCCCTCCCCCAAGGCGCTGGTCACTTCCAAATGCCCGCCGTGCCGGGTGATGATCTCGCGCACAATCGACAGGCCGATACCGGTGCCCGCAATGCCTGACTTCTCAGCCTGGTCGGTGCGGAAGAACTTAGTGCCCAGTTTCTTGATGTCGCCCGCGGAGATGCCCATACCTTGATCCCGCACCGATACCGCCAGTTCACCCGCCCGGGCTTCGCATGTGACTCGCACCTCAGTGCCTTCAGGTGAATACTTGATGGCGTTGGTGACCAGGTTGTACAGCGCGAACTCCAGCAGCTCCCCATCGCCCGCGGCCATTCCGGCGGCCGTCTCGGCGATCAGCCGCTGTTGCTTGCGCTCCGCCAAAGACCGGGCCCGGCCCACGCAGTTGTCCACCAGCCGCGTCATGCTCACCGGCTCCCGCTTCAGCTGCATCTCACCGCCGGATAGACGCTCCACATTCAGGAACGTCTGGATCATCTGCGCCAGCCGCTTCGATTCGGCATTGATCATGTCCGCAATCTGGCGCTGCTTTTCCTCGGGCAATTTGTAGCGCGTCATCAGCTCGCTGGAGCCTTGGATGGCCGTCAGCGGCGTGCGCATTTCGTGGGTCACCCAATGGATCGCTTCCTGGTAGCGGGCCTTCTCGGATTGCGCGCGGACTAACTGTCGCCGCTGTCCGAAGTATTGGAACGAAGCCGCTGTGACGCCCACCAGCCAGGCGGTCAGGATCGGGCCGAAGGTGGGGAAGATGCGGTCCTGCTGAAACTCCAGGTGCGGAATCGCATGCGCGAACACGATGATGGGCAGGCCCATCACGTAGGCGCGCCAGCCGCGCTGCTGGAAGGCAAAGCCCACCAATACCATCAGGCTCAGCCCTGCCAGCAGCACCAGCGCCGGCGACGTCTCGACGCGGAAGCGCCCCTCGCGCAGCGTCTCGAACAGCTGCGCGTGGATCTCCACGCCCGTCAGCATACGCCCCAACGGCGTCATCAACCGGTCACGAGCCGCCGTCATCGCCGTCGTGCCAATAAAGACCGCCTGCACGCCGCCAGGCAGCGCCGAGCCCGGCTGGTTCAGCAGTTGGGATGCAGAGATCATGCGCGTGGTCTCGGAGAAACGCACCGCCACAGCACGCCCCGACGCGCGTGCCCCGGGAATCACCAGCGGACCGTTGCTGGTGGAAAGGTCAATCGCCTCCGGGCTCTCCCGCAGGGTCTTGGACCACTCCGGATACGCCGCCTCAAACGCCATCGCCCAGCGCCGCGTGCGGCCCACCGCCTTTTCGAGCGGAATCCGACGGGAGACCGGATCAGGGTCCGCATGCACGTGACCCAGCGCATCAGCCGTGCGCGCAAATGCCGGCTGCGGATCCTGCCAGCCGGAGCCATCCTGGGCAATGTCGGTGGCCAGCACCAGATGGGGAATGCGCGCCATCGCCGCGGCCAGCAACGCATCCTCTGCCGCATCACCGGCATCCGCCAGCGTAAAGTCGATCGCCACCACCGGCGGCGGCGCGGCGGCCAGCGCATCCAGCACTTTGGCCAACACGGTCCGGAGGCTCCGCATGCCGCCTCGCTGTTGCAGCGTGGTCTCGTCGATGGCCACGATCAGCGCCTGCGGGGCCGGGCGGCTGACAGTGTACAGGCGCGACATCCAGTCATACGCGCTGTCGTCGATGGCCGTGGACAGCGGGGTCCAGGAGAGCACCGTGGCCACTACCCAGGCGGCCCCCACCGCGATCCAGTAACGCATCAGTGGCCGCGGGCGGCGCCCTCTTGGGCCATGATCTTCTCGATCTCGGCGGCCTCGCGCGGCAGATCCGCCGTCAGCACCACGGAGCCCTTTTCCGTGATCAGGATCATGTCTTCAATGCGGATGCCGATGCTTTCTTTCGGCAGATACACCCCCGGCTCCACCGTGATCACCGCACCGGCCGCCAGCGGTACATCGTTGTCGGCCAAGTCATGCACGTCCAAGCCGATGTGGTGCGAAACGCCGTGGACCATAAAGTCGCCCAGCTTCTCCCGGTGCTTGTTCAGCGTATCCAGGGCCACTTGCTTCAACTGCTTGATCGTGGCTCCCGGCTTGGCCGCCGCAATCACGGCCTTTTCGGCCTTCAGCACGGCATCATAGATCTCCCGCTGGCGCGGTGTGAACTTGCCGTTCACCGGCACAGTGCGCGTGATGTCGCCCGCATAGCCGGAACATTCCGCCCCCACGTCCATCAGCACCAGTTCGCCCGAATCCATGCGGCGGTTGTTGCGGAAGTAGTGCAGTACGGTGCCATTCGGACCGGAACCGACAATCGGCGGGTAGGCGTGGCGCTCGCAGCCCCGGTTGAAGTAGACCGAGCTCATCGCGGTCGCCAGTTCATACTCATACAGGCCCGGACGCACCACCTTCCAGGAGGCCCGGTGCGCGGCCATCGAAGCCTCAATCGCCTTGCGCATCGTGTCGAGTTCACCGGCCGACTTGCGCATGCGGAGGCGTTGCAGGGCCGGGGAGGCATCCGCCGTTTCCAGATTTGCGGCCAGCTTCAGCAACCGTGGCTTCAACTCCGGCAGCGTGAACACCTTCCCTTTCACCGCCGCCAGATCACCCGCCAGCGCCTCCATCGGCTTCAACTCCGCGCCCAGTTCCGGTTGATCTTCAAAGGCCAGCTTGCGGCCCGTCCACACCTCACGCTTGGCGTCGCGCTTATCCAAATAAATGGTGGCCACGCCGTCCTTCACCAGCACCGCGCCGCCGGGGTCGCGTAGGCCGGTCAGGTAGTAGAAGTTCGGTTCCTGGAAAAAACCGTCCCGCGTTTCGCCGGCATCTTCCAGTGTCCCCAGCAGGACGTAGGTGCCTGCTTTCAGGGCCGCGCGGCGATCCGCGAAATCATCGGCCCGCACCGGCGCCAGGCATGCCACCCACAGCAGCAACGGCGAGGCGAGGCGGAAGCACTTCATGATCCGAGTATATCGGTGCCGGCCTTCAGCAGCATCTGGGTGCGCTCGGCCTCACGCGATTCCACCGACAGACGCATCAACGGCTCGGTATTGGAGCCGCGCACATGCAGCCACGCGCCATCCGGCCAGATCAGCTTCAGTCCGTCCGTGCGGTCCGCCTTGGCCTCCGGGAAGCGCGCTTCGGTGGCTTGAATGATGCCCGCCAGGCGTCCGTGCTGAAAGGCCACCTTGGTGGAGGCTCGATGGAACTTGGGCAGCCGCGCCGCCAATTGGGTGATCCCCAGGCCCGTCTCCGCCATCCGGTCCAGCAGGAAGGCCATGCCGGTGTAGCTGTCGCGGCAAAAGTGGACCGTCGGAAAGATGATGCCGCCATTGGAGCCTTCGCCCCCGATCACCGCCTGGTGAGCCAGCATGCGCTCCACCACATTGGCTTCGCCCACGGCCGAGCGGAACACCTTGCAGCCATGCCACGCCGCCACTTCATCAATCACCGACGATGTCGTCAGATTCACCACCACATTGCCCGGCATGCGTGACAGCACCGCGTCCACCACCAGCGCCAGCACTTCATCGTTGTCCAGCAGCGTGCCATCCGGCTTGGCCACGGCAAGACGATCGCCATCGGGGTCCTGCGCAAAGCCGATCTCAGCGCCGGTGCGCTTCATCAACTCCTTCAGATCACCCAGCGATTGCGGCGTCGGTTCCGCTTCCCGCGGAAACGGCTGCGTCGGGTCCACCGAGATGGCTTCCAGACGACAACCCAGTTCATGCTCCAGAAAGTGCGGCGTCAAAATCGACCCCGCGCCATTCACGGCATCGATCGCCGCATGGAAATTGCGCTGCCGGATACGGTCCCGGTTGACGCACTTCAGCACGCGTTCAAAGTGCATGCGCGCGGGCGTGGAATACTCCTGCGTGATCGTGCCCAGCTCAAAATTGCCCGCATCAGTGAACTCGCCCTGATGGAACAGGTCAATCAGTTCGCCGCGCTCGTAGTGGTTAAAGAACTGCCCCTGCTCGTTGAACAGCTTCAGGGCGTTGTATTCGGGCGGATTATGCGAAGCCGTTAAGGCGATGCCGCCCAGCGAGCCCGTAGCCGCCACATACATCTGAATGGTTGGCGTTGGCAGCACGCCCACCTGCACCACGTCGCAGCCCACGCTCAGCAGACCGCAGGTCACCGCATGCTCCAGCATCGGCCCGCTTGATCGCGTATCGCGGCCCAGGATCACCCGGCCCCGTCCGGTATAGGTGCCAAAGGCCTGCGCAAATGCACACGCCAGCGCGGGTGTCAGAAACTCGCCAACCACGCCCCGGATGCCCGAGACACCAATCTTCAGCAGATGTTCCCGCTTGGTCATGCGTGGGCCCTCGTCGTCTCCATCACCTCGTCAAACAAGTCCTGCGGAGCCGCGCCGCGCGCTTCGGCGATGACGCGGACAAACGGCTCCGTCTGGCTTACCCGCACATGGAACCAGGCATTGTCGCCCCAGCGCCCACTGGGCAGATCCACCCGCAATCCGTCCTGCCGGTTGATGCTCACTTCGCCAAACGACGTGGCCAGCAGTTCCAGCAACTGCGGAATCCGGTGCCGGTTCAGCGGCACTTCGCCCTTCAACATCGAATAACCGGGCAACGCCGCCACCAGTTGCGACAGTGGCTGCTGCCGGGCCGCGCACTTTTCCAGCAGCGTCAGCATGGTCGCGATGCCGTCGTAGACAAACCGGAACTGCGGCATCATCACCGCCCCCGTGCCTTCGCCCGCCAGCGCAATCTGCTCCGGACGATGCGCGTTCAAGGCATCAATCGCCGCGTTGCGGCCCACCGGAACCCGCACCACTTTGCCCCCATGCCAGCTGGCCACTTCCTCATTCAGCGACGTGGTGGAAAGATTGGTCAGCACGATCTTGCCCTCACTGCGCGGCAGCAGATAGTCCGAAAGCATGGGCAGAATCAACTCTTCCGACGCCGGCTCGCCCCGTTCCGTGGCAAAGGCCACCCGGTCGGAATCGGCATCAAACAGAAACCCGGCATCGGCGGACAGCGGCTGTACCAGCGGAGCCAACTGCAAGCCCACCACGCGCGCCGAAGTGGACGGCTCATGCGCAAAGCGCCCATCCATGGCCGCGTTGATCAGGATCAGTGAAAACCCGAACCGCTCATTCAACCGCCGCAGAATCCGCGACGACGTGCCATTGGAGCAATCCACCACCACCCGGAACTGGCGCAACTGGTCAAAGTGGAAGACTTCCGAAAGCTCATCCAGATACCGGTCAATCGCGGAGCTGTCCAGTTCGACCTGGCCCAGCTTGTTCCACGGCGCGGCGTAGAAGCGCCGCAGATGGTAGATGTCCAGCAGTTCATCGGCCTCGGCCGTGGTGAGATACGTGCCCACCGGGCCAAAGAACTTCAGCGCGTTCCATTCCGCCGCGTTGTGGCTGGCGCTGATCGAGACCCCGCCCGCCGCTTGCCGCTGCCGGATGGCGTGCTGGATGACGGGTGTCGAAGCAATACCCAGATCGATCACATCGCGCCCGGCGGCCAATAACGCGGCCACCAGGCCTTCCCGCAACATCAGGCCGCTGGCGCGCGGATCCCGCGCAATCACCACCGGTCCCTCGGTCGCCAAAAACGTCGCGAAGGCGGCCCCGAAGTCCAGCACATGGCGCGCCGTGATGCCGCCACGTCCCACCACACCCCGGACACCCACTTGTGAAATGCGCAGACTGGCCATAACTATTTCTTCAAGATCAATCGGCCGAACGCTTCCGGCACGTGATAGCTGGGCGCATTCGTGGGTTGCCAGGCAATGCCCGCGCGGTTGGGCTTGGGCCCTTGCAGACGATAGAAATTCACCCGCATCTCCGCGCCCGGCGTGGCCTTGGCCAGCGCGCCGCCTTCCCCGTTGATGCTGGCGATTGGGATCTGCATCTCGCCGTACCAGACCTTGTTCGCCTCATCCAAACGCGCCTTCACCTTGAAGCCCGAATTCCACTTCCAGCCGCCTTCCGGCAACGGGTTCACTCGGTCAATGTCCAGGTCCACCCACTCGCCATGCGGCGACACCTGGTATTCGCGATAGCGGGTGATGGTCTTGAAATCGGCACCGACAAACACCTCGGCCACATCCCACTCCCACAGCTTGTTGGTCTCAGTGGTGGTGCTGGGGTTCTCCTTGGAATAGAGCTTGTCGTAGGGACAGATGAACAGAAAGTACAGGTTGTCCTTGGTCCAACGGGACCGGATCTCCGTGCGATGGCCCGGCGTGGGCTTGCCGGTGGGGCCGTTTTCGCCAAACACGCCCGGCACGCCCTTCCAAGCTTTCGATTGCGGATCAGCGGTCAGCGCAAAGTCTTTGGTGGTGTGCAGGCTCTCAATCCGGCCAGGGCCGTCCGCGTAGGCCAACGTGGAGATCAGCAGAAGGGTCGCAATTCTCATGACATATTGAATGTATGCTACTGGCACTACAAACGGCGATCGCCTCGCTGGCATTGGCCCTAGACCCGACTGAGGCCAACATCGCCTATGACCAGTTCGCCCAAACCAAGCTGGACGTCTTTGTGCCGGCCGGGGCCGCGGGCAAGAAACTCCCCGGAGTTTTGGCGATCCATGGCGGCGGCTGGCGCAGCGGCTCCAAGGAATCCTACGCCCCCAATCTGGTGGAGCCCTGGGTGGCCAAGGGCTTCGTGGTGGTCAGCGTCGAATACCGGCTTTCCGGCGTCGCGCCCGCTCCCGCTGCCGCCCAGGATGCACTGAAGGCCGCCGAATGGTTCCGCAAAAATGCCGCCAAGTACAACGTGGACCCCAAGCGCATCATCGTCACCGGCACCAGTGCCGGCGCTCATCTGGCCCTGCTGGTGGGCCTGCTCACCAAAGGCGCGGGCTTCGGACCCACCGGGCGCGTCGCGGCCATCGTCAACCTGTGGGGCATCACCGATGTCAACGAGCAGATCGAAGGCCCGGGCCAGCGCGACTACGCCGTCCAGTGGCTGCCCGAATCCATGACCAACCGCCGCGAGCTCGCCCTACAGCTCTCGCCCCAGCGCCACGTCCGCAAGGGCCTGCCACCCGTGCTGACCGTCCATTCCGACGCCGACCAGACCGTCCCCTACGAACACGGCGTTACGCTCACCAAGATGCTGCGCGCCGAAGGCAACGATGCCGAGCTCTATTGCTTAAAGGGCGCCGCGCACGGCTTCCCCAAGGATCGTGTGCAGGAGGTCTACAGCCAGATCTTCCCGTTCCTCGCCAAGCGCGGCTTGATGCCGTAAAGAGGCTCTCGCCAAAGTAGCCAGCACCGCCGCGCAAGTTCTACCGAGCCGCGCACGCCAGTAAGCGGTCCGCCCGAATCTCTTGTGCCAGTCCTAAACTACACCACCAGCTTCCACGGCTTGCGATACTCGCGCGC
>JBIKMK010000579.1:0-3426 GCA_044359315.1 Bryobacteraceae bacterium
CGGGCCGCGCCCATCAGCGTCGAGGCGAGAAAGATCACCAGAAACAGCAGGTCGAGCCAGTTGAGGTCTTTCACCCGTTACTCTCCGCTGCAAAGAGTGACATCGGCCACCGCTCCCTTGCGGTCGCGGCTCGGTAAGTGGCTGGAAGCGCGGAGCAAAGATTCCGAGCCGCCATGCGCCAGCATGCGGTTTACTGAGTGTTGCACCTGTAGCCTGATCACGCTCACGCGCAGTCCCGGCCGGTCAACAGGCGGTAGGCCTCGCGGTACTTGCCGATCGTGCGTTCGACGACATCATCGGGCAGGGCCGGGGCCGGGGCCTGTTTGTTCCAATGGATCGATTCCAGATAGTCCCGCACAAACTGCTTGTCGAACGACGGTTGCGCGCCGCCAGGGGCGTACTGGTCAGCGGGCCAGTAACGGGATGAATCCGGCGTCAATACTTCGTCGGCCAGCACCAGTTGGCCGTTGACGAAGCCAAACTCGAACTTGGTGTCGGCGAGAATCAAACCGCGCGTGGCGGCGTAATCGGAGGCCTTGCGGTAGATGGCCAGCGTCAGGTCGCGCAGCTGCGTGGCCAACTCCTGGCCAACCTCGCCCACTACGGTCTCAAACGAGATGTTTTCATCGTGGGCGCCGCCCTGGGCCTTGCTGGCCGGGGTGAAGATGGGTTCGGGCAAGGCGGAGGATTCGACCAAACCTGCGGGCAGCGGGATGCCGCAGATGGCCTGCGTGGCGCGGTAATCCTTCCAGCCTGAGCCAGAAATGTAGCCGCGCGCGACGCACTCCACTTCCACCATCTTGGCCTTGTGGACCAGCATAGAACGGCCTTCCAGCTGATCCCGGTACTCGCGCAACGGGGCCGGGTAGTCGTCCACTTCGGTGGCGATCAGGTGGTTCGGGACAAAGTCCTTCAGGAAGTCGAACCAGAACAGCGACAACTGCGTCAGCACCCGGCCTTTGCCGGGGATGCCGGAGCCGAGCACGTGGTCAAAGGCCGAGATCCGGTCTGAGGCGATAATCAGCAGTCGGTCATCGCCCAGATCATAAACGTCCCGGACCTTGCCGCGATAGGGTGCGGGGAGGCCCGGCAGATGAGATTGGACAAGAGGGCTCAAGCGGAAACTACGCCTTCCCGACTCTGTCCCACGCCTTGTCCCAGGTGGTCTCACGGCCGGAATAGATCGCTTCCTTGGCCATCACCGCCATCAGCGTTGATTCCGAGCCCCAAATGGCCGCGTTCTCCATCTTGCCGGTGCGCGCGCCATCAATAAACTGGTTCACCGCATCCTGCGTGATGTCGTACTTGGTGGCCACTTCTTCGGGAGCCTTGCCACGCTCTTTCCAATACGTGATGCCTTGGCGCGAGGTGCGCACCGTGCCGCCTTCGCACATAAACGTCTCCGAGACGTCCGTGTAGATCGACGGCGCACCGAACTGATGGGCGGAATAGCTGAACACGGTGCCATCACCGTACTGGAACGTGCAGGAGAGCGAATCCATGATGTCGCCCTTCTTGCGGATAGCCTGCGTGCCGTAGCCCGATACCTTCACCGGCAGCTTGTCGGTGAACCAGTGGACGACGTCCATGTTGTGGCAGTCCTGCTCCGTGATGATGTCGCCGGACATGTCGCGGTAGAAGAACCAGTTACGGATCTTTTCTTCGCTGGCGGCGTGGCCTTCCTTGATGGGCGGTCCACCGCCCAGCCAAGCCGCGCGGACCATCTTGATGGCACCGAACTCGCCGGACTTCACGCGCGCGTGGGCGGCCTGATAGTCCTTGCCGTAGCGCTGCTGGAAGCCCATGGAGATGCGCTTGGTCTTGTCCGCGCGCAGTGCGGCGGCCTTGACGCGCAGGCAGCCCTTGGCATCGATGCCGGCGGCCTTCTCCATGTAGATGTGCTTCTTGGCCTTGACGGCCATCTCAAAGTGGTCCGGGTGATAGACGATGGGCGTGGCGATCAGCACCGCGTCCACATCGGAGGCCATCAGCTCTTCGGCCTTCTTGAAGGTCTTGGCACCGGAGTACTTCTTGGTGGCCGCCTCCAGCTTGTCGTCGTAGATGTCGCAGACCGCGGCGACGCGGGCGTATTCGTTTTTAGCGAAGATGCCGCTGACGTACATGCCGCGATTTCCCGCGCCCACCAAGCCCACAGTCAGAGCCGAATTGGCTTGGGAGCCAAAGGCGATGTGCGGGGCGACAATTGTCAGCCCCGACGCGATGAATTGACGTCGATCACTCATAACCATCTAAAGTATACGCCGCGCGCTGCCCGGGCGGACCCGTATACTGGAGGCTTTGAAGCTTTCGATCCTGATCCCGGTCTACAACGAACGCACCGTCGTTGAGCAGTCGCTCAAACTGGTGCTGGCGGCTCCGTTGCCAGAGAGTTTGGAGCGCGAACTGATCATCGTTGATGACTGTTCCCGCGACGGCACCTGGGACATCCTGCAGCGCATCGCCGCGGCTGAACCGCGCATCAAGCTCTACCGGCATGAAGTCAACCAAGGCAAAGGCGCGGCCATCCGGACCGCCATCAGCTATGCCACGGGCGACTTCTCGCTGATCCAGGACGCCGACCTGGAGTATGACCCGAATGAGTATCCCGTGCTGATGGCTCCGCTGCTGTCCGGCAATGCTGATGCGGTGTTTGGGTCGCGTTACATGGCGGGTGAACAGCGCCGTGTGCTGCCGTTCTGGCACACCAAGATCAACGAAGCGTTGACGACGCTGTCGAACATTTTTTCGAACCTCAGCCTGACCGACATGGAGACCTGCTACAAGGCCTTCCGCACGGATCTGCTGAAGAGCATCCCCATCCGGTCCAACCGTTTCGGCATCGAACCGGAACTCGCCATGAAGTGTGCCAAGCGGCGGTTGCGCATCTACGAGGTGCCCATCAGCTACCACGGCCGCACCTACGAGGAAGGCAAAAAGATCGGCTGGAAGGATGGCGTCAACGCGCTGGGCGTCATATTGAAGTTCTGGCTGATCGATGATCTTTACTCGCAGCCCTATGGCCGGGCGTTTTTGAACAACATGAGTGGCACGCCCCAGTACCTGAACTGGATTGCGGGTTTGCTGCGGCCGTATATCGGCGACCGGGTGCTGGAGATCGGCGCGGGCATTGGCAATTTGACCGGCCTGATGATGGGCCGCCGCGTGATGTATGTGGCCGCCGAGAAAGATCCGCTTTACCTCCACGCCTTGCGGAATCGTTTCCTGCGCACCCCGAATGTCCGCGTGGAGACGGCAGATTCGGGATCAGCCGACGATATTCGTGGTCTCCCGTCGGGTTTCGATACGGCTCTGTGTCTGAATGTTCTCGAATACCTGGAAGACCCGGCGGCGACGCTGGCCGCATTGCGGGATACGCTGGCCGACGGCGGACGGCTGCTAGTGCTGGTGCCGCAGGGCAAACGGCTG
>JBIKMK010000271.1:0-5836 GCA_044359315.1 Bryobacteraceae bacterium
CTGTTCGGCACGATTGATCAGACCCTGGGGCACCGTCGCCGCTTCAATCGGACGGAACTGGTTGAGTTGCTGACCGGGGCCGGCTTCGTGGTGGAGGAGATCACTTCACTCAATCGTGCCGGAGCGCCGGCTTGGTGGATCTTTGGCCAGGTGCTGGGCCGACGTCAGATCAACAAGATCACCCTGAAGCTGTTCGACAAGGGCGTGTGGCTGTGGCGGCGGATTGATGGCCTGCTGCCGTGGCCGGGCGTCAGCCTGGTGGCGGTGGCCCGCAAGAAGTCATGAAGGCCTATACGCTCGATTTTGCGGCGCGGCGCGGCGAGTTCCGTGAGCTAGCCGAACCGGTGCGCCAATCGGGCGAAGTGCTGCTGCGTGTGGCGGCGGGCGGGGTCTGCGGGACCGACCGGGAACTGGCCGCCTTCCACATTGGCGAACCTCCCGCCGGCGAGCCATTTTTGGTGCTGGGACATGAGGCCTGCGCCCAGGTGGTGGAGGCGGACCGCATGGGCGCGCTCCAGGTGGGCGATTGGGTGGCACCGATGGTCCGCCACGCCTGCGCCGCCCGGTGTCCCTTCTGCCTTCGCGGACGCGTGGACCAGTGCAACTCCGGCGGCTATCGCGACAGCGGCATCGTCGGACGCCACGGATACTTTCGCGAGTACGTGGCCGAGGACCCCACGCACCTGATCCGCGTGCCGGCGGCGCTGGCCGAGTACGCCGTGCTGCTGGAGCCGCTGAGCGTGGTCGAGAAGGCCGTGGCGCGGGCTCTGCAGTTGGCTGCGGGGCCGGCACGCGAAGCGTTGGTGGTGGGGGCGGGGCCCATCGGGTGCCTGACTGCGCTGGTCCTGACGCAGCGCGGCATTCCGGTCACCGTCCATTCCATGGAGCCGCCCGATCATCCGCGCGTCCAGTGGCTGAAGCGTATCGGCGTGCTTTACAACCAGCCGGTGAAGGCGGACTTGGCCTTTGAGGCCGCGGGCGTGGGGGCGGCGGCGGAGTTGGCCATCAAGTCACTGGCACCCAACGGGGTCTGCGCGATTCTGGGGGCCAGGGAGGCGCAGGTCGAGATGCCGTTCCGCACGATGATCCTGGAGAACCAGACCGTGTTTGGTTCGGTGAACGCGGACCGGGCATCGTGGGAAGTGGCTGTGACCGATCTGGCGCGGACCGACCGCGGTCTGCTGGAGACATTTGTCGAACGGCGAAGCTTTGCCGACCTGCCCCGATCGCTGATGGAGACCGCCCCTCAGGCGGCCAAGCTGGTCCACATCCTACACTGAAGAGGATGAGTTACCGCTTCCGCCACGCCATCTGCAACGAGATTTTCGACAAGCGCGATTTTGCCGAATCCTGCCACTACATCAAGCAGTGCGGCTATGAAGGCATTGAGATTGCCCACTTCACTTTGGCCGATGATCCGGCCACGATTACGCCCGCGCAACGCGCTGAATACAGCCGCATCATCCGCGAGGAAGGGCTGAAGTTTGCTGGCTTGCATTGGCTGATGGTGGCTCCGGCGGGGCTGCATGTCTCAACGCCGGACCCGGAACTGCGCGCCCGCGGCTGGCGGCACATCCAGAACCTGATTGACCTGTGCGCGGACTTGGGCGCCGACGGCACCGGCGACAATCTGGTGATGGTGTTCGGCTCTCCCAAGCAGCGCGGGCTGACCGGCGGCGCCACGCGGGAACAGGCTACGCGCAACTACATCGACGGACTGCGGTCGGTGGCGGCGCATGCTGAGGAGCGCCAAGTGCAGATCCTGGTGGAAGCCTTGCCCAGCACGCAGACGGAAGTGATCTTGAGCCTGGATGAAGCGGCGGCGATTGTGCACGAGATCGGCAGCCCTGCCATCCAGACGATGTTTGATTCGCACAACGCGATTGAGGAAACGGAGCCACACGAAGTGCTGGTGGAGCGTCATTTCCCGGTCATCAAGCATGTCCACGTCAATGAACTGGACGGCGGCCATTGTGGCACCGGCGACTACGACTTTAAGCCCGTGCTGCGCAAGCTGCGGGAGTTGAACTATTCGGGTTGGGTGTCGCTGGAGGCGTTTGACTTCCGGCCGGGGGCGGAACGGATCGCCAAAGAGTCGATTGATTATTTGAATCAGCAGATTGAACTGCTGGGTTAAGACGAAAAGGGTCTCATGAGCAAATACGTTGTGACCGGCGGTGCCGGCTTCATTGGTTCATCCGTGGTGCGGGCCCTGCTCGAACAGGGTGCCGGGCACGTGGATGTGATCGATAATCTGTTGACCGGGTATGAGAAGAACCTGGAGGAAGTGGCCAGCCAGGTGACGCTGCACCGCGTCGACATTCGTGATTTTGATGGCGTGAAGGCCGCGATTGCCGGGGCCGAGAAAGTGTTCCATCTGGCCGCCATTCCGTCAGTGCCGAAATCGATTGATGAGCCGGTGCCGTCGCATGAGGTCAATATCGACGGCACGTTCAACGTCTACCGCGCGTGCGCGGAGACGGGTGTCAAGCGGGTGGTCTACGCCGCGTCCTCGTCCGCCTATGGCGACACGGATGTTCTGCCGAAGGTGGAGACGATGGTGCCGCAGCCGCTGTCTCCCTATGCCGCGCAAAAGTTGATGGGCGAGTATTACGCCAGCGTCTTTCACAGCTGCTTCGGGTTGGAAGCGGTGGCGCTGCGGTTCTTCAACGTCTATGGTCCCCGGCAGGATCCATCCAGCCCCTATTCGGGCGTGCTCTCCATCTTCATGAAGTGCCTGATCGAAGGCCGCCGCCCGACGCTGTTTGGCGACGGTGGGCAGACGCGCGACTTTACCTATGTCGCCGATGTGGCTGGTTTGTGCCTGAAGGCCTCCCGGGCGCAGGGCGTGGCGGGTAAGGTCTACAATGCGGGCAATGGCAATCGTTACACCTTAAATGAGGTGTGGCAAACCTTGCAGGACACTCAGGGAGTTACCTTAGCCCCTAACTATGGGCCGCCCCGGGCGGGCGATGTCCGGGACTCGCAAGCCGACACGACCGCCGCTGTGCGCGATCTCGGCCATGCCCCGCAGTACTCGCTGGCAGAAGGCTTACGCCTAACTTTTGAATGGTATAAGTCCTCCCTCGTAGCCTGATCCCCCTCTGGCATGGGCCGGCCTGACCGGCTGGCCCACCTCCTGCGATAAATCAATCGAAATCTCATTAACGCTACCCCCTAATCGGGACGATTACATCAGTGTGCAGCGGCGCGGAGATCGGCCGGTTGCCAAATCAATTACTGATGAAGGGGTTACTCCAATGAGCGTTTTGAAACCTCGCAACCGGCTGGTGAATTTCCGGCTGAGCGAAGAAGAATTTTCGGCCATGAAGTCCGCTTGTGAAAAGAGCGGTGCGCGCAGTCTTTCTGACTTTGCCCGCGGTGCCGTACTGCATGCCATGACCGAGGCCGAGGGCGGCGCTTCGATGACGCTGGTCCGGTTGGACGGTGTTGTGACCACGCTGGAATCACGCGTCGAACAATTGCTGCGACTGCTGGAAGGCGTGCAGGGTCCGCATACGCCGGCTCCGGTGGAAGAAGCTGCTCCTGAAGTTGCCGCTCACTAGTACCCGCCGCGGCAGCACCGCATCGTCGCTTTGTTAGCGGCTCACGTGCGGGTGCTGCCATCACGGGTTCCCCGTTGGTTTGCGTCGGAACAGATCCAGCCCCGAGTGTCAGGTTTTCTCAGAACACATCCATGTCCATTGAGCGCATCGAACGCGATCGTAGTGACCGTAGTCTGACGGCGGCCGAGACCCGGTCGGCGGTTGTCTCGGCTCATGAACCGGAGGTGGAAACGCCGGTCGTCCCGTTATCGCACTACCTGTGGGTGTTGAAGCGGAACCGCTGGGCGATTGCCGGCGTGGTGTTGGCGTCGCTGGTGGGCACCCTGGTGGTGACCTCCCACATGACGCCGATCTATGAATCGACCGCCACCGTCGACATTGACCGGCAGACGCCGCAGGGCGTCATCGGCCAGGAGTCGATGCGCTCCACCATGAACGATGCCGACCAGTTTCTGGCCACCCAGGTTCGCCTGGTGCAGTCAGACAGCGTACTCCGCCCCGTGGCCGTGAAACACGATCTATTGGCCCATGAACGGGGCGGCCGCAAGGGAGATGAGACCACGTCGCCCTCGCCTGACACCCCGGTGCAGCTGAAGCACCTCAAGGTCAGCCGGCCACCCAATACCTATCTGCTGCTGATCAGCTACCGCTCTCCAGACCCGCGTCTAGCCGCTAACGTGGCCAACGGCGTGGCCCAGTCCTATCTGGAGCACACCTACAACATCCGCTACCGGTCCAGCGCCAGCCTGTCAGGGTTTATGGAGAAGCAGATTGAAGAGTTGCGTGCCAAGATGGAGCGCAGTTCCGGTGCGTTGATCCAGTTTGAGCGCGAGATGAATGTGATCTCTCCGGAAGAGAAGACGAACATTCTCTCCTCGCGGCTGCTGCAGTTGAATACCGAGTACACGGCCGCCCAGGGCGACCGGGTCCGCAAGGAAGCGGCCCTGAATTCGGTGAAGAACGGTTCGATTGAAGCCGCGCAGGCCTCGACACAGGGTGAAAGCTTGCGCAAACTGCTCGACCGGGCGGGCGAGGCGGAAGAGAAATTCTCCCAGGGACGACTGCACTTCGGCGCGAACCATCCGGAGTACCGCAAGGCCGCCGAAACCGTCACGGAACTGAACCGCCAGATCAACAAGATGAAGCAGACGATCGCCAAACGCGTCGAGACCGAGTATCAGGAAGCGACGGCGCGCGAAGGGATGCTGCAACGGGCCGTGGCCGAGACCAAGCAGGAGTTTGACCGCCTGAATGCACGCAGTTTTGAATATCAATCCTTGAAGCGTGAAGCCGAGGCCGACAAGAAGCTCTACGAAGAGCTGGTGCGCAAGATCAAGGAGGCCGGCATCAATGCCAGTTTCCAGAACTCAGCCATCCGCATTGCCGACTTGGCGCGGCCCGGTGAAAAGCCGGTGGCGCCCAATCTGAAGATCAATTTGCTAATCGCGCTGCTAGCCTCGTTGTTCCTGGCGGTCACCGGAGCCATCGTGGCCGACCTGCTGGACAACACCATTCGCGATCCGGAGCAAGTGGCGCGGACCTTGGGCACGGAAGTGATCGGTACGCTGCCGGTGGTGAAGGATTGGCGCGGACGGTTGGGGCTGGTCAGTGCGGCTCGCCTGCTGCCCGGCAGTGCGGCGGCTCCGAATTCGGCGGAGCATATGGCCTCAGGCTATGACGAATCCATCCGCACGCTGCGCAACTCGATCCTGTTGACTGATTTTGACCAGCGCCTGCGGTCACTGCTGGTGACCAGTGCCTCGCCGGGAGAAGGCAAGTCCACCATTGCCGCCCACCTGGCCGCGTCTCACGCAGAACAGAATCACAAGACGCTGCTGATCGATGGTGATCTCCGCCGGCCCAGCGTCCACAAGCGGTTCAAGATCCGCAGTGATCGTGGTCTCACCAATGTCCTGCTGGGTGAGTTGGACTGGCGGGAAGCCGTCGTCACTCCCGATGAACAGCCTAATCTGCGGATTCTGCCCGCTGGTCCGCCCTCGCGGCGGGCGGGTGATCTGGTGGGACGGGGCTTGCATGACCTGATGGAAGAAGCACTGGCCGAGTATGATCTGGTGATCCTGGACGGTCCGCCGCTGCTGGGTTTTGCGGAACCGTTGCAGATGGCCACCACGGTAGACGGAGTGGTGGTTGTCACCCGCGCGGGAGCCACCAACCGGCAGCAGGTGGCCACCGTGCTGGCCACGCTCAACCGGCTGCGCGCCAACGTGCTGGGCTTGGTGCTGAATCAGGTTCACCGCGGCATGAGTGAC
>JBIKMK010000752.1:0-2564 GCA_044359315.1 Bryobacteraceae bacterium
ACGCAACAGCCGCAACTCAATCCGCAACGGGAACGTCTCACCAGGGCCGACATCCAGGCTGGGCACGGTCACCGACGCTTTGCCGCCCGCCGTCAGTTCTTCCGCCGCCACCAGCAACGCCACGGCCCGCAGCCGCTGAGTCGAGGTATTCTTCAGGATGAGCGCCGCCTTCACATCCAGCACCAGCGCGCCGCCCATCGACGATACGCGGGAACCCGCGGCATCCACCGACACCGGAGACAACGGACCATCCGGCGGAAACTGCACCTGCAAGTCCGCCCAAGCCGTCAGGGCCGCCAGCGTACTCAATAACCCGAACTGGAAAAGCTTCCGCATCAGTCCATCTCACTCGACAAGCTGACCTGCGTAATGGTCACTTGCCCGGTTTCCACATCCACCGCTTGCATCTTGGCGCCACGCGTGTCGATGGAAAACTGCACGTGGTTCGCGCGCGGCGACATCAGCGAAATGCCCTGCCCGTCATGCTGCAGCAGGACGCCCGAAGGCGTCGCCTCAATCACCGTGCCCTGAGAAGTAAGCGATGCAAAGGCGGGCGAAGCAAACTTGGGTGCACTCAGATACCAGCCCGTCAGCACCACCGCCATCGCGGAACTCAGCGCCACCGCCAACCGCCAGCCCATCGGCTCCGGCCGAGAAATGATCGGGGCCACACACTCGCCCGCTTCCAGGCCCACGCGGATGTTGCCGCGCATCTCGCGCGACAGACGCTCCCAGTTCACCCCTGCCGGCATCTGGTCAGCCGCGTCCTTCAAGACGTCGCGATCCACGCGGTACTGCGTCCGCAGTGACTTGCAGCGGCCACAGACCGACAAATGATGGCGCACCCGCCAGTATTCAAAAAAGCCCAGGTCTCCGGTGGCCAGCAAAGCGATTTGCGTATCGGTTAAGTGCTTCATCGCGATGACCTTTCAAGAAACTTGCGGAACTTCGTGCGGGCATTGGCAATGTGGGAACGGACCGTCGCTTTGGAGCAGTTCAGCCGCTGCGCCACTTCCTCGGCGGGCAAATCCTCTACATCCCGCATCAACAGCGCCACCCGCTCGCGCCCCGTCAACGTGTCGAGCCCCCGCTCCAGAAAGGCCCGCTTCTCCGCCCGCAACACGCGCGCTTCCGGGTCTTCATAAGCCCCGTCCACCAGCGGCTCCACCACATCATCGATGTTCGAAAACGAGACGCGGCCATGCCGGCGCAGGAAATCGATGGCGGTGTTGGACGCAATCCGGCTCAGCCAGTGAGCGGACTTTTCCATGTCCTTCAGCTGATCCTTGCGCTGCAAGGCTTTGATGAAGGTCTCTTGCGTCAAGTCCTGAGCATCGCTGACGTTGCCCACCAGACGATAGATCAGCAAAAAGACGCGCCGGAGGTTTTCCTGGACGAAGCGGTCCTGCTGTTCGCGGAGTTCGGATGCTGGAGCCGTTTCGCTCATCGCCTCGATTGCTGTCAGCCGCACTTGCATCTCATTACGGATGACGCAGACACCCGGCCAAACGTGCAGCTATTCTGATTATATGAGACCCGTGGCCGTCACCGGAATAGGAAAAACCGCTTTTGGAGCCTTTCCGGACAAAGACTTGCGCCTGCTTTCCGTGGAAGCGATCCAGTTGGCGCTAAAGGATGCCCAAATTGGTCCGGATGAGGTGCAGGCGTTCTATCTCGGCAACTTTGCCGGTCCTTCATTTGTCGGACAAAACCACCTCGCCCCCTACGTCGCCTCCGCCGCCGGGATCCATGGCGTCCCCTGCACCCGATTTGAGGCGGCCTGCGCCTCCAGCGGCTCGGCCTTCTTCCATGCGGTCACCGCCGTCGCGGCGGGCGTCTACGACGTCGTGATCGCCGCGGGCGTCGAGGTGATGACCAAACAGCCCACCCCGCGCGTCACCGAGATTCTGGCCGCCGCCGGCGATGTCGGCGGTGAAGTAGCCGCCGGCGCCACCTTCCCCGCCCTGTTCGCCATGATCGCCCGCCGCCACATGTACCAATACGGCACCACCCGGGAGCATCTGGCCGCCGTAGCGGTGAAGAATCACCTGAACGGCTCCAAGAACCCCCAAGCCCACCTCCGCAAGGTGATCACCATGGAACAGGCGCTAAACGGCAAGCCGATCGCTGAGCCGCTGACCGTCTACGACTGCTCCCTGATCTCCGACGGTGCCGCCGCCGTCGTGATCATGGCCGCAGATCGCGCCCCGGCCGGACGCTCCGCGCGAGTGCGCGGCATCGCCCAGTCGTCGGACCACTTTGCGCTCGACCAAAAAGAAGACATCACCACCTTCAGTGCCAACCGCCGCGCCGCCGCACATGCCTACCAGATGGCCGGCGTCACCGCCGATTACATCCAGTTGGCGGAAGTGCATGACTGTTTCACGATCGCCGAGATCGTCGCCATGGAGGACCTGGGCTTCTGCGCCAAAGGCCACGGCGGCCCCTACGTCGCCTCCGGCGCCACAGGCTTAACCGGCAGCCGTCCGGTGAACACCAGCGGCGGCTTGAAATCCAAAGGCCACCCCGTCGGCGCAACCGGCGTTGGCCAGATCTGCGACCTG
>JBIKMK010000120.1:0-9250 GCA_044359315.1 Bryobacteraceae bacterium
GATGGAAGGCCGCGCCACTGCTCTCGACACCGTGTGGAACGCTCTCCAACTGGGTGAGACGACGTGGTGGCGCACCTGGAAGCGCCCCTGGCCTCCACAACCGCCCCCCGCTGCGAGAGCGCTACACTAGAAAGGTAAAGCCTTGCGCCAAGCGGGCGGTTAGCTCAGTTGGTTAGAGCGCCTGCCTTACAAGCAGGATGTCTGGGGTTCAAGTCCCTAACCGCCCACCATTAGAATCAACATCTTAGACCACCATTCCCACCACTGGAACCGCCTTTAAAGCCGGTCGCTGGTCAATTCGTTTGCTCACCCGTCCGCAACTCTCAAGGATTTCGTGCCTGGCGCTTCAGTAGCAACACGAGCGCCACGGTGACGACCGCCACAGCGGATAGTTCAAGAATGGTCCGCCCAAAATCGACGTGATAGCCGATAGCCTGAACGCGGGCTGCCCAATTGGGTTGACCACTGAATGCATTCCACTCCTCGATCGTAGTTGGACGTGGCCCATCCCATAGCCAGGCCCTTCCGGCGGGTGAATCGTAGACGTTTCTGGATCGCAATACCCGATGCGCGTTCCATGATGGCCGGAGTGCTGCAAGCGCGAAAACGGTGGCACCGGCCAGCAGGATGATACTGCGGAGTCGGTCTTGCTCCCAGAGCTGCATGAACCAGCCTTTGTGACCGCTTTGCGACGCCCACATCAAGGCCCACCAGCTCAGCTTGTGCTGCTCGGCCATGAACCGTGCCAGCTTCGTTCGCGCCTGGCGCACCGCCGGGTCCAGGGCCACCACTTCCTGCTCGGCAAGGGACAGCGCCCACTTGGAAGCATTGCGTTCCTTCACTACCCCGGCCAGTTTCTCGTCGATCTTCGCCAGTAGCCGCTCCTTGTAGTGGGCCTGGCGCTCTTCCAGCGTGGGTATGCGGTTCCCTTCCTCATCCACCGTCCGGCGATCCTGGTGGCGTCTCGCGCCAACGGGCGGATTGGGCTCCGGCCCCAGTTCCGCCTTAGCTTCCCGCTCCGCCTTCGCCCGCTCGGCTGGCGTCGGCCCGTCGCTCACCGCCTTCCGCGCCTTGGTCTCCGCCGCAGTACCTTCGGCCAGGATCTCCATTAGCGCTTTGCCCTTAGCCTCGGGCAGCGAGCTTCCCTCAGGCAGGCCATTCGCCCGCTTGGCACGGCTCAGCCAGTAGGTAGAATCGAACGTCCGTTCCAGGTCGATACGCGCGTATCCCAGCGGCTCCGGTGTCGGCATGGCGGCCGTGTCCGTCACCGGCAGCTTTTCGCTGGACCTGGAGTCGTCGGTCTTCAGTCGCTCCTCGTAGATTCGGTCAGCCTTCATCCAGATGAGGACCAGGTGCTTCTCGATCTCGGGATAATGGTCATAATCCCGGAGCATCTCTCGGCTCCACATGTCGAACTTGACGAAGCCCTTGGCGATCTTGATCGCGCCCAACTCCGCATAGTCGGCAAGCAGTTCAGCCGTGAATTGCTGGTCTTGTCGTTTCCCGTTTAACTCATTCATAGCTGCTGCCTGTCCCCGAGTTTCGCCGACGGTACTATTTCTGTTTGGTTGCCACTCAAAGTGTACTGGGTTGAGATATGAGCATGATGCACTCGACTACGGAAGGTGATAGACCGAAAAGGCCCACAAGCGCGATGTCTTGACACGTCAATGAGTGCTTCACAGCGTTATTCAGACGGGCAACCGGCACCAAAGGCACCGGGTTTATGGTCATCCTCCGTTTCGTTCTTAAGGAACCATGTTGGACAGTGCAGGCCATTTCATCGGAGCGTATCTTTCCTTCAGAAGTTCTCGCAGCTGAGCCTCGGCAGCGTACCCTGTGTCGGTGTTCCCGAACGCCGTCGCGACCAGCACGTTGCGCGCAAACTCATCGTCGGCGCTGAGGCTCCCGACCTCTTCGTCGAAAAAGGTGCGCCATTCCGCCGCAAGACGAGCTTTGTATGCCTCCTCGTTCTCACCCAAACGGAGTTGGCCGCCATCGTCTTTCGAGAATCGGAACCAGGCTGCGATTAGGTCGTGAATGTCCTGCAGCGTTCGATGGTCAAAGCCGTCCATGGATCGTAATCGGATGGCCAGATCTGTATTGGCCTGTACCAGCCGACAGGCATCCAGATAGCGATCCCGTGGCGGAATGTAAAGCCTAGCAACCATGCCCCAGTACAGATCGTGCTGCACATCTTTGAGCAGTTCATTGCCGTCACCCGGAAACTCAGTACCTACCCACATGCCGTCACGCCGCCTTCGTCAGCTCGAACACCACATCACTTAAGCTCCGCCGGAAAGATTCGCTTTCTACGAAGAGTTGAAGTGCCTGGAGGCGCTGTCCCTGGTGGCGGGTGCTGGCGATGCTTGACTGCGGGGAAAATCCAGGAGCATGACGGTATAGTGGACGCATGCGTCAGGGAATGCTCTCAGGGATTCAGCTTTAAGGCTGCGCGGCGGCGGCGTCCTTCGGCTTGGCCAGCGATGGAGCCACGGCCCTTGCGGCTACGGGGCTCTTCGAGAAACTGCCGAATTTCGCCATCAGGTAAAGACCTTCAACGTAGTCTTCATACGAGAGATCGTCATCCGCCAGTGCCTGATCAATGCGTACTATTTCAGCGGCGAACTGGGGGAAGTCGGGGAGCCTAGCGGTCACTCTCATTATCGCCAAGCGGAACTTCTCAGCGTCAGTATTGGCCGTCCCGGCATCAGCTGCCTTCTTGGGTTGCTTCCGGCGAAGGGCTTCCGCCTTCGCCCGCATTAGTTCCACCTCTGCTTCGGTGACCCTTTGCCTGCGCTTGTCCTCGGCAATGTCCTTCATGACGTCCAAGACTGGGTTCTGCTGTGCCAGTGTCGCCACCGTGAGCAATAAGCTGATCATCGCTACGCTTCCTTCCTCGCCCGTTCCCGGGCGCGCTTGTGTTTTACATGCGTGGCGATGATGTCTCGAACCACGCGACTAGTTGGCCGGGTTGCCGGTATCCAGGAAGTCCTGGAAGTCGGACAGCTGTAGGCTATCAGACTTGATTATCACTGACTCCCAACGCGCCACGAATGCCTACATCTACTATCTCCCACGATACGGCAGTTCTGACGTAGGTTCTGCCGCAACCTAACCCAAAACGATGGCAGAATCCCCCCTGAGCACGCCCGCGCAACTCCGTCCGAGAATCGCGGCAAGCTGTTGATTTAGTCACTGGTTAGGCCCGCTCATGCGCAGGCTTGCGACGTCCAATGAAGCAACTCACAAGCAGGATGTCTGGGGTTCAAGTCCCTAACCGCCCACCATTCTTTTCAATCAGATACAAGTAGGGCCGGGATCTCTCCCGGCCCTTTCTGCCGTACGCCACTTCAGGACATCCAGGCATCTCGGCCAACGCTACTCCCAGAACGCCGGAGCCTCAGAAGGTAAGGCGGCCGGTGAACTGCACCTGGCGCGGTGTCCAGTAGGACTGCTGCACCTGCATCAAGCCGTCGCTGGCGTTGGGGTTGACTAAGCCCTGGATGTTGAAGGCGTTGAAGGCATCCACATTGAAACGGAGCTTCCAGCGTTCGGTGATCGAGAACTCCTTGTAGAGCGAGATGTCGCTCTGGAAGTTCTTCGGCCCTTGCAGCACTAGGGCGTTGTGCGGCAGGTTGCCGGCCGGTCCGGGGTTGAAGCCGGTGAGCACCTGCTGGCCGTTGGCCAATGGCATGGTGACGTTGTTGTTGCCGAACTGGGTCGTGCCCGGGGTGTTGTTGATGGGGGCCAGGTACGGCTTATAGTCGGCGGGGATGCCCTGCACGCCGCGGGTGGCGCCGTTGACGATGTTCGGGGGCAAGTAGCCGTTGAACCACTGGTAAGCGGTGCGGCAGACGCCGGAGCGGCAATCGGTGACGCGGCGCGATGTCTTGTAGATCTCCACCGGATTGGTCTCTCCCCAATTGCCCGTGCCCACTTGGAAGGCCTGGGAAACGAGCGTGCCGACGAAGGCCATTTGGTAGCCACCCACCAACGCGTTGACAAAACGGTTGCTGCTGCCCAGGAAGCGCTTGCCCTTGCCGAACGGTACGTCGACGATACCGTTGAACGAAATGCGGTTGCGCGGAATCGCCGTATCCAGGCGGTAGTTCTGCCAGCGATTAAACTCGCGGCTGGGCTCTAGCACCGTACCGACGTCCATTCCCTTCGGGATGGCGCCGGGGGCGTAGTTGGCCGCCGGGTTGAGCGAGTTGTCGCGGAAGGTATTGCCGCCCACGCGGAAGGCGCGCGAGTGGACGTAGAAGATCTGGTAGCCGAAGCCTTTCCGGAAGGGCCGCTGGTAGTTCAACTGAAGGGCGGTGTTGTTCGAGAAGCCCAGCTTGGTCGATTGGGTGATGTTGCCCCAGGTGCGATTGTCGTACGGCCGCGTGGCCACGCCCGCCAGCGCGCCGGTGGGCGGCGTGGTGCCGGTGGTGGCCTGCCACACGTAGGTGGAGGGCGCGTTGTTCAACAGCAAGTTCTGATCGAGATTGGTGCCATACGTGTAAATCAACGACCCACGGAGAACGGAACCGTCGCCGAAGGGCTGCTCAATGGTAAAGTTCGCCTCACGCACGCGGGCCGGCGGATACTTGGGGCTCAGCACGGTGCCCGTGCCGATGCCCGGCAACAGCGCCGTGGTGGAGTTGGTGTTGACCACGCCGGTCGTATTCACGCCCGTAATCGTTGTCAGCGGGGAGCGCAGCAGCAGGTTCGGCAGACCATCGGGCGCTTGCGCCGCCGCCGTGTAGCTTTGCGAGTAACCAGCCGTGAACGGGTAGCTGGCCGTCAGATAACGAATCGAGTTACGAACCGGCACCGGATAGATGTATTCTCCGAAGCCGCCCCGGATCACGGTGCCATTGCGGCCAAAGCCGGGAGTATAGGCGAAGCCTAGGCGCGGCATGATGTTCCAGTTAGCTGACATCACGCCCCGCGAAGGCATTCCGCCATCCTGCAGGGTCTCGAACTTGACGCCCAGATTGCGCAAATTGGTCAGCAGGGTGTCCTGCGTCAGACCTTCCTTCACGTAGTAATCCAGCCCTTGCGGTAAAGACAGAGCTTTGTTGTTGGGGTTGAAAGCCACCAGATAATCGTTGGCGGCGTAGGGGGCCGGGTGAGCCTCCCAGCGGACGCCGGCGTTGATGGTCAGCCGCTTGCTGACGCGCCAGTTGTCCTGGATGTAGGTGTCATACTCGATCAGCCAGCAGTTATTAAAGGGGGCGTTGCGATTCTGCGTGAAGTTGGACGCCGCACCGAGAAAGAAGTCCGCATCGGCGTAGCCCGAATTCGGCCGGTTGCCAAAATTGAGGCCGGTGTTGGGGTCGTAGATCCCGGTGGCTTGGTTGCTGAAGGCGATCGTGTTGGGCGAACGGTCCGACATATAGCCGAATTTCTCGTGCCGGATACGGCCGCCAAAGGCGAACTGGTGTTTGCCGGCGATCTTGTTGAAGTTCTGGTCCAGCGTGCTGACCCGCTGGCTCATGCCATAGTTCCACTGCGAGCCGCCATAGGGCATCAGCAGGTTGGCGCCGATGGCCGGAAAACCAATCTGGCCGAAGTTATTGGGCAGGCCGAACTGCTTTTCGAAGTTCTTCCGCGAAGCATCGTTGCCTTCGACGTACATGCGCTGCCATTGCATGGAGTACACCGTCTCGGAGAAGAACGTCGGCGAGTAGGTGCGGGACCAGCCTAGTGCACCGCTGATGGTCTGGATCGGGATGCGCTGGTAACCCGTAGAGCCCGCTTCCAATTCGGAGCTAGCCACGTTGGCCGGAGAGTTGGACGGGAAATTGCGGAGCGCCTGTTGTTGTTGATCGATCTCGGTGAAGCGGAAGTAGCCCCGGTTCTTGTCGTTGAAGACGTGATCGAGACGGGTGGTGTAGTTGGGCACCGTTTGCTGCGTCGGATTCTGGCCGTTCAGGTTGAAGTTGATGAGCGGGTTATCGTTCGAGGTGGGCAACGGCGTCGCCGCGTACAGAGTCTTGGCCAGCGGGCTGATGCGCGACAGCGGGATCTGATTGTTGATGAATGGCAGGCGAGTGTAGTTGTTCGCGCGGCTCTGGGTGGTGTTGGGGTCGTAGAGCTGCTGCAGCAGACCCGCGCCGTTCACCAAGCCGCTGAAATCGCCGTTCCTCATGGGCACGGTGGGCACATACATCAGCTGCTGGCTGCTGCGGCGCAGCGAGAAGCGCTCGTAAGCGACAAAGAAGAACGAGCGGTTGCGGCCATCGTAGAGCTTGGGGAACAGAATGGGGCCACCAATGGAAAGGCCGAATTCGTTGCGCACCAGGGGCGGAGCCTTGAAATTGGCGGGATCCTGCCGGGCGCGGGCGATGCCAAAGTAGTTGTTGCGCGCCGTTTCAAACATGCTGCCGTGAAACTGGTTAGTGCCGGACTTGGTCGTCAGGATCACCGTGGCCGGCGTCGCAAACTGCGCGCTGGAGTTCATGGTTTCAAAGCGCACTTCCTGCACCGAATCCGGATCGGGCAGTGTCGCTTGCGCGGAGTTGCCGGCGCTCCCAAAGTTGCGGTTGGTCATCGGAGCACCGTCCTGCGAATACTCCATGCCTTCGCCCATCAGGCCATTGGCGCGAGTGCCGCCGGCTTCCAGGCCCGGCACCGTATTCTGGGCCAGACCCAGGATGTTGCGGCCATTCTGGGGAAGCTGGCTGATACGCGCGGCGTCCAGTTGCGTATTGACGGTGCCGCTATCGTAGGTGGCCAGCTGGAGGGTCTCGCCACTGACGCTGACCGTCTCGGTCACTTCACCCACGGTCAACTGGGGATTCAGGACCAGCACCTGACCATTCTGGAGCGTGATCATTTGCTCGGATTTCTTCATGCCCGGCGCGCTAAAGGTGACCCGGAAGCTTCCGGCAAACAGTCCCTTGAGCGAGTAAAAACCACTTGCATTGGAGGTGGTGTCCGTGGTGACGCCGGTGGCCTGGTTCAGCGCGCGAACTTCGCAAGCCGGAATCGCCGCGCCGCTGGCATCCTGAACAGTTCCTTGAATGGTCGCCACGCCGCTTTGAGCGAGCAGTGCGGTAGCGGTGACAGCAACACTTAGAGCTAGTTGAATGGCTCTCATCAATCGACCCCTTAAACTTGACTTTATAGTGCTGCGGACCCTGAAAACAGGGGCTCCGCAGCAAAGTATTGGAAGCGAGGTTATCACAGTGGTCTACTATCGTGAAGGTCTCCCATGAAAGCCTCGTTAGTGGTGGCATTGATCGCCGCGTCCGGCGCGCGGGGTGAGGATTCGCGCGTCTGTGCGGGCTGCCATCGCGATGTCTGGGAGTCCTACCAGCGCACGGGGATGGCCCGGTCCTTCGCGCCGGCCTCGGCCTCCAACACCGGAGAAGGCACCTACTATCACGCGCCATCGGAAAGCTGGTTCTCGCAGTTCACTCGCGCGGGCGGCCACTTCCAACGCCGCTGGCAGGTTGACTCTTCCGGCCGCGAGATCAACGTGATGGAAAAGCAGATTCACTACGTGATGGGCTCTGGCCATCTGGCGCGGACGTTTCTGCATCGCACTCCGGCCGGTGCCTTATTTGAGCTGCCATTGGGCTGGTACGCCGATAAAGGCGGACTGTGGGCGATGAACCCTGGCTACGACCGGCCGGACCACGACGGCTTCCGCCGCCCCATCACCTACGACTGCATGTTTTGTCACAACGCCTACCCGTCGATTCCCGCCAAGCCGGTGTCCGATTCCATCTACACGGGCGTGCTGCCGCAGGGCATTGATTGCGCTCGCTGCCATGGGCCCGGCTTGCGTCACGCAGAGCTGGCCGGCGCAAAAGGCACGCCGCGGGCGCAGATCCGCCAGTCGATCGTCAACCCGGCGCGCCTCCCGGCGGAACGGCAGCTGGAGATCTGCATGGCGTGTCACCTGGAGACCACCAGTTTCCCGCTCCCCAACGCCATCCAGCGACTGGAACGCGGCCCCTTTTCGTTCCGCCCCGGCGAACCGCTGGCGGACTTTATCCTCAACTTCGATCATGCCCCGGGCACCGGCCGCGATGACAAGTTCGAGATCGTCAACTCGGCTTATCGCTTACGGCGTTCGGCCTGCTTCTTGAAGAGCGCCGGCAAGCTGCTTTGTACTACCTGCCACGATCCGCACTCCGCCCCGCGCGGCGCGGAAGCCATCCGGCGTCAGGACACGGCTTGCCGCCAATGTCATCCCACGGGCAGCCACATGACGGCGCAGCAGAACTGCGCGAGCTGCCACATGCCCCAGCGCCGCACGGAAGACGTGATTCATGCGGTAGCCACCGACCACTACATCCAGCGGCGGCCGCCCGCGGGTGACCTGCTGGCCGCACGGAAAGAGGTCCGCGACAACTATCGCGGACCAGTGGTTCTGCACTACCCGGCCCAGCTTCCCGCCGTGCCGGAAAGCGAGCTCTACCTGGCCGCCGCGCAAGTGAAGCAAAAGAGCAACCTTTCCGCCGGCATCGCGCGGCTGACGCGGGCCATTGAGCGGGCCGCCCCGGCGCGCGCCGAATGGTATCTGGACTTGGCCGAGGCGCTGGAGAACGATCACCAGATGGCGAAGGCGCTGCCCTGGTACCGCGAGGCCGCGCGGCGGGATCCAACTTCGGCAGCCATGGCACAGAAGCTGGGAACGGCGTTGCGCCGGGCGAAGGTGTACCCGGAGGCGGCGCAAGTGCTGGAGCGCGCGGCGGCTTTGGCCCCCACGCGGGCACTCACCTGGCACGAACTGGGGCTGGCCTACCGCTCCCTGGGCCGCAACGCGGATGCTGTGACGGCGCTCCGGCGGGCCCTCCAGCATGATCCGGAAATGCCCGAGGCGCACAACAATCTCGGGATTCTGGAGCTATCGGAGGCGTCGTTCCGAGAAGCGATCCGGATCAAGCCGGATTATGGCGACGCCCACGCGAATCTCGCGAACCTGCTGGGTGGTGCCGGGCGATTCACGGAGGCGCAGACCGCCTTCGCTCGCGCGCTGCACCTGCGTCCGGGTGATTCGCGAACGCGTTTCAACTACGCGATGCTGCTGGGGCGGGCCAATCGCTATGACGACGCGCAGCGCGAACTGGAGGCCTGTGTTCGTGCGGACCCCACGTTTGCCGAGGCGCACGAACTGCTCGGCGATCTTCTGCTGGCGCGGGATCAGGCCCGGCCCGCAGCGGAGCATTACCGCGAGGCGGTGCGGCTGACGCCCGAGTCAGCAAACGCGAACCTCGGGTTGGGGCTGGCGATGCTGGCGGCGGGT
>JBIKMK010000121.1:0-9245 GCA_044359315.1 Bryobacteraceae bacterium
CATGCCGTCCGATCACCTCGCCGCGACGCTCCAAGTCGAGCCTCAACCTCCCGTAATGCTCCGCTGCGGCAGGTGTAAACGGGACGAGCCGGAGCGGTTCCAAGAATCGCCTCAGCTTTTCTAACTCCTGATCTAGGTCGGCAGCCCGGCGAGCACCATAGTGGAGTTCCGCACAAGATATGGCCGCTACCGCGACTTCGCTAGCGGGTAGGGCCCGCAATAAAAGCTCCGCCGGCTTTCGGCCCCGCATGAAATCAATGCAAAAATCCGAGTCGAGCAAGTACACTCAGGCTCGACTCCACGGATCGTCGTCGCCAGCGGCGGGAGCGGGGTCTTCCGGTAGCGTAAAGTCCCCGGCAATTGGGTTGAGGCGGAAATAGTCGAAGTAGCCCTTGGGCCATCCAAGCGGATCACGGCCACCATCGCCCTCGTCTTGTGCCCGCTGGGCAAGATACTTCGACAGCGGCAAGCCGACGCTGGCGGCCTTTCGCCGAAGCTCTTCCGCGATTTCTTGAGAGACGTAGAAGTGAAGTTGCGGCACCCTCACATTGTCACATATATGTGGCTATGTGTAGACTGCATTCCTGATGAACGTGCTGGCCTGCCAGGGGCACCCCAACTGAGTGCCCTTCACCAGGCCAGCTGTTTTCAGCGCCTAGCGGCGGCGTAACCGCAGAGCGAGGACGCCCACTCCGGCCAGGGCTAAGCCGAGCGTAGACGGTTCAGGAACGGCACCACCCGCACCACTCACGGTCAATACAGCGTCTTGGTATCCATTCAGGAGGATGGAGTTGTAAACGCCATTGGCGGAGAAGACACCTGGATCAAAGTAAAAGAAATACGATGATCCCGTTCCCGCGATTCCGTAAGACACAATAGTTGAGGGAGTTGTGGTGAACCCCGCGGCGACAGCATCGACAATGAACTCAACGTGGTTGCACATGTTGCAGGTTAGCTGCGCGCCAGGCAGAAAATCCGTGTTAACCACGACTGACGCCGGCAGCGTCAGCGTAAATGTGGCATTGGTGAAATCGTCAGCGTCACCCGCCGTGCGAGAGCCCGTGAACTCATAGACCACCCCGGCGGACATCGATGCCGAGATAAGAACCAAACCAATAAGTGCTTTCATACCAACAGTCCTCCAAATATACAAATTTGGGCTAAACAATCAGCCCCGTGCTGCCCGGATTCTAGCAAGGAATAGGCAAGGACACAACCGGTTTTCGAACTAGTACCGCGAATCCGTCAATACTATGGGCGCGCGACGTCTTCCAGCAGGCTGATTAGTGGCCTTCGGCTTCCAGGAAGCGCTCCACTTCAATCGCCGCCATGCAACCCGCCCCGGCGGCGGTGATGGCTTGGCGGTAGGTGCGGTCCTGGACGTCGCCCGCGTGGAAGACGCCGGTGATGTTGGTGCGGGCGCCGCCGTGGGAGATGATGTAGCCGTCCGGGTCGAGGTCCAGTTGGCCCACAAAGGGCTTGGTGTTGGGGATGTGGCCGATGGCGACAAAGAAGCCGGAAACCTCCTGGCGCCACACCTCGCCCGAGACCACGTTCTTCAGCGTGACGCCATTGACGGTGTTGGCTTCCACATCGTGGATCTCCTGCACCACCGTGTTCGGCAGCCACTTGATCTTGAGGTTGGCCTTCGCCCGGTCCAGCATGATCTTGGAGGCTCGGAAATGTTCGTTGCGATGGATCAGCGTCACTTCGCTGGCAAACCGGGTGAGGAAATTGGCTTCCTCCATGGCGGAATCGCCGCCGCCGACCACAATCACCTTCTCGCCCCGGTAGAATGCACCGTCGCAGGTGGCGCAGCTGGAAACGCCATGGCCCACCAGCTTCTTCTCGCTTTCCAGGCCCAACCAACGGGCGGAAGCTCCGCTGGCCACAATCAGCGTGCGGGTCTCCTGCCATTCGCCGTCAATCGAGATGCGGAACGGACGCTTGGAGAGGTCAGCTTCCACCACCGTGCCCCAGCGGTACTCAGCGCCAAACCGTTCGGCCTGCTTCTTCATGTTCTGGACCAGGTCCGGGCCCATGATGCCTTCCGGGAAGCCAGGGAAGTTTTCGACATCGGTGGTGATGGAGAGCTGGCCACCGGGCTCATGACCTTCCAGAACCAACGGCTTCAGTCCGGCGCGCGCCGTGTAAATGGCCGCGGTGTTTCCGGCGCAGCCTGATCCCAGAATGACAACGTTATGCACCATCCCAGCGTATCGCGACTTGTGCGGTAGGGGTGCCTATAGCGCAGCGTCGCGGGCTGTCGAGGTTGGTTGACCGGGCCGCGTGCACCACAGGACCCACCAGATCAAGACTGCTTGTACCGGTAACCGCACCCACAGCACCCACTGTGGCAATGGCTGTGCCCCCAACGGAATCTGGTTAAGCGCCATATGTACGTTGGCTGGGAAGACGGCCACCAACAACGCCACCAGCCACCACGCAGCATAGCGGCGCAGGGCTGGAATTAACAGGCCCACGCCCCCAACGATCTCCGCCACGCCGCTCAAATAGACCAGCTCCAAGTGCCAGGGCAGGTACGGCGGCATGATCTTCAGGTACGCGGGCGTATTGGTGAAGTGGGCATAGCCCGCAAAGATATAGGCGAGCGCCGCAAGCACCAGGAGTATTCGGCGAATCCAGAAGAGCACACCCTACTGTAGGTGATCCAGGGCGAGCCCGCGGAATCCCTTATTTCGACCAGGGCGGTGTGACGCCCAACAGGCGCGCATAGGCGATCATCTGGCCCATATGCTCGTGGCTGTGCACCAGGATGCGGAGGAAGACGGCGTCGGAGGTGGTGTCCTTGCCCAGAAACTTGATTTTCTTGCTGCGGTCGACTGCCGGGTAGACCTGCTTCACCGCCTTGGCCGACTTGTCCAACCAAAACAGCACGTCAGCCTTGGCGGTGATCTTCTTTTCGAAATCCGGATGAATATCGGGCGTATCATCGGGAATCTTGCCACCCGCTTGGTCGAGCAGATAGAAGTTGCCGAGCGCGACGTGCATCAGCACCTCGCTCACCGACCGGACACCAGGCGCGGGCCGCCAAGAATACTTGTCCGCCGGAATCGCCTCCGCCAGCTCTTTGATCTGACGAGTAGCCAGCGAAAACTCCGGCATCCAGCCCAACCCGATCTCGGGATACTGGGCCGGTGCACCCACTGCCGCAATCACCAACAGCACACCAGCTTGAGCTAGCCATCGTGTCTGCATGCCCCTATTGAAGCACGCCCAATTCAGAGAGAACCGCGGTGGTGAAACTCGCCGATCGGGCCGGACAACTCAAAAAACGCTTGCATCCCTAGCGTTCTACATGTAGAGTTCTAGGTATGGCATCTGGCCGCGCGGATTCACTACAAGGGGCGCTCTCCCTGCTGGTCTTGAAGACCTTGGCTTTTGGCGAAATGCATGGCTACGCGATCACACAGCACATCCAGCGGGCTTCTCAAGAAGCGTTGCGGGTGGAAGAAGGGTCGCTCTACCCGGCTCTGCACCGCATGGAGCAGACGGGCTGGATTGCGAGCCAGTGGAAGTTGACCGAAACCAATCGCCGGGCCCGCTTCTATTCGCTCACCGGCGAAGGCCGTCGCCAACTGGAAGCAGAAGAGCAGAACTGGGCGCGGCTGACCACGGCCGTGGCGCAAGTGCTGGCCTGGAGCTAAACCATGGGACTCCTTAGCAAGTTACGCAACACGCTCGGCGGTGGCGACCGCGTGGCCGACGATGTCCAGGCCGAAATGCAGTTTCATCTGGAGCAAACCACCGCCGATCTGATGGCATCCGGCATGACGCCGGCCGACGCGCGACGGGAGGCTCGGCGACGGTTCGGTGCCGTCACCCGCCTGCAGGACGAAGCCCGCGACGCCGACATGATTGCGTGGCTGGAAGGCTGGCTGCGCGACCTACGCTTGGCCGCCCGTAGCCTTCGCCGCCGGCCGGGCATGACGCTGACCGCGGTCGCATCGCTGGCTATTGGCTTAGGCGCCACGGCGGCTATCTTCACGATTGTTGACGCGGTGCTGTTGAAGCCGCTGCCCTTGCCCGAACCAGAGCGCCTGATGGTGATCCGCGAATTCCGCAATGGCCAACAATCGGGCGGCAATCCCCAACGTTTGAAGGATTGGGCCACCATGATCCCGGCCTTTCAAGCAACCACCGGATTCTACGAGGAGACCTTGATTCGACGGGGAGCGCGGGGACCAGAGAAGGTGAACGTCCTGCGGACCTTTGGCCAGTTCCTCGGCGTACTTGGTGTGCCGCCCGCGGAGGGTCGGCCCTTCACCACCGCGGAAGAGATGCAGGGTGCTCCGGTGGCGGTCTTGTCGCATCGCTTCTGGAGCACGCGTCTCAATGCCGACCCCGCCATCCTGGGCAAGACTCTGGCCCTGAATAGCGCCACCCTCACCGTGATCGGCGTTCTGCCACCGTCCGTCCAGTATCCGGAAGAACTGGAAGTGATCACTCCGGCCACGCCTGAGATGCAGCAAACGCATCGCCGGGCGGGTTTCCTGGCTGGCCTTTCGCGGCTGAAGCCAGGCGTCACGTTGGCGGAGGCACAAGGCCAGGTGGATACGGTCGCCGCCGCCTTGGCCACGCAGTACCCGGATACCGACAAGAACCGCAGCGCGCGGTTGGTACCGTTTATTGAAGATCAAGTGGAGGATGCGAGGCCCGCGTTGTTGCTGTTGCTGGCCACGGTGGTCAGCATCCTGTTGATCGCTTGCGTCAACGTGTCCGGCCTCTTGCTCGCACGCGGCGCGGAGCGCAGCAGGGAGTCGTCAATCCGTGTTTCATTGGGCGCGGGCCGCGGCAGCCTGATCGCTCCAACTGGCGGAAAGCCTGATGCTGGCCCTGATGGGTGGAATCCTCGGAATCACGTTGGCCTTGGTGGGGGTGGATGCCCTAAAAGCTCTGCTTCCGGCGGGCACGCTACACCGCTTGGAAACTGCCGCCGTGGATGCCCGGGTATTGGGCTTCATGGCCGCCATGGTGGTGTTGTCGGCCCTGGTGGCCGGGTTGGCACCGGCCCTCAAGCTCTCTCGCGTCCAACTCTCGGCCGGCCGCGTCACCAAGACTCGCAGCAGCCGCCATTTGCGAACGGCTTTGGTGGTGGGGCAGGTGATGTTGTCCACCGTGCTGGTGGTCGGCTCAGCGTTGCTGGCTCGCAGCCTGTTTGAGATCAAGTCGGCCCCGCTGGGCTTCAACCCGCAACGGCTGACCATCGTCGAAATCGACTTCCCGTGGGACACCGAGAAGGTCCGGCTGGAGCAGTTTACGCAACAGGCATTGGACGCTTTCCGCGCCATCCCGGGCGTCAGCGCCGCCTCCGTGACCGACCGTCTGCCGACGCAGGGAGGCTCCCAATCAGGGCCCATCCTGGTGATGGGCCGGACGCTGTCGCCTGAGCTGGCGGAGCGGTCTGTGTCGATGCGTGGGGCGAGCCCCGAGTATCTCGCCACCATCGGCGCGACGCTCAAGGCCGGCCAATGGCTGACCCCGCGCGGCCCAAATGGACCACGCGAAGCAATCGTCAATGAAACGCTGGCCCGGCTCTACTTTCCCGACGGACGCGTCCTCGGCAGTGAGATCGCCTTTCAACGCGGCGGTAAGGCCGTGCCGTACCGCATTGTCGGCATCATGGCCGATCTGCGCCAAAGCTTGACCAACCGCGAGCCCGCGCCGGAAGCCTTTCTCCCCATGAATGATGTCTATTGGCCGATGCTCCGCTTTGCGTTGCGCTCCGAGAGCACCAGCCTGGCCCGGCCAGTCCGGGAGGCGGTGGCCCAGTTTTCACCGGACACCATCATCGACAAGATCTCCACCATGGACGCAGAGCTTGAAAAAGCGGCCTCGTCCCCGTCGGTCATCACTTACTTGCTGGCCAGTTTCGCGGGCGTGGCGCTGTTGCTGGCCGCGATCGGGCTGTTCGGCATCATTGCGGGCGAAGTGGCGGAGCGCACCAAGGAGATCGGCATTCGCTTGGCCCTCGGCGCGGCCCCGGGTCGCGTTCAAATGGAAGTTTTGCGGCGCGGCTTGATCGTGGCCAGCGTCGGCTTGGCGGCGGGCCTGCTGGCCACCCTGGGTACCAGCCGGCTGCTGGAATCGATGCTCTATGGCGTCACCTCCCGCGACGGCTTGTCGCTGGTGGCCACCGTGGGCGTTCTGCTGGTGGTAGCCGCTTTCGCTTCCTGGATCCCCGCGCGCCGGGCCTCACGGGTGGACCCCACCGTCGCGCTGCGCTCCGAATAGTCTGCTCAAGCTGCTGCTGGGCGGGGCTAAAATGAGAGTGATGCCCCGCCTTGCTTTCGTCGCCGTCGTATTCGTTCTCGGCTCCGCCGCCCTTGCGCAACAGCTGCCCGAAGGCCCCGGCCGCGCTGAGACCGAGAAGCTGTGCAAGCAGTGCCACGAAGTAGCCCGCTCCATTTCGCCGCGCCTCGATCGTGATGGCTGGGGCCAGACAATGACCAAGATGACCGCCTTCGGCATGAAGAGCACTTCGGAAGAGTACGCCCTGGTGCTCGATTATCTGGTCAAGAACTACCCGGCCGAAGATGTGCCGCGTATCAATGTCAACCAGGCCACTGCCATTCAACTGGAAAGCGTCCTCGGGCTGCGCCGGTCTCAAGCCAAGGAAGTGCTGGCCTACCGTGAGAAGAACGGCGATTTCAAGACGATCGATGATCTGAAGAAGGTGCCCGGTCTGGATGCAGCCAAGCTGGACGCCAAGAAAGACCGGATTCTATTCTAAGCAGGCGGGCGACATCCATTTGGTATGCGCTCCAAAGCCGCAGCCGCCAGTTCCATTCCGATCCGGTGCCCCGGCTGCACACGCTGGCTGGCGCGCGATCAGGGCGATCACATCTGCATCCCGCCCACCGAAAAAGAGGTGATGGGCCACCTGACCGGTGACTTGCGCGACGCTTGGCTGAAGCTGCGGGAAGTTGCAGCCAACCTGGGCGAACAGCGCATCTATGCCTCGGCGAAAGCGGTGATGTTCTCGCGGTCCACCTGCTACTTTTTCGCGCGGCCCAAGAAGGCGTCTCTGGAGCTGTGCATCTTTCTGGCGGGCGAGGTGGATCACCCCACCATCAAGTCCAGCAAGCCGGTGTCCAAGCAAAAGATCGCCCACACGGTGCTGGTCCAGCATGAGGACCAAATTGAAGCGCCGCTCACCGAGTGGCTCCAGATGGCCTGGCAGCAGACTCCGCCTTAGGCCGACCTCCCACGCCTGAGTAACGCTTTAGAAGTCGATGCGGTCCTTGCGCGCATCCACCGCCACGGTATCGATGCCGGGGACTTTCTTCAGGTCGTCGATCGTCTTGAAGTTGCCCTTGGCCCGGCGATGCTCCACCAGCGTGACCGCCTGGCTCTCCGCCAACCCCAACACCTCCGCCAACTCCGCGGCTTCGGCCGAATTGACATTGACCCGGCGAACGGTGGCGGCCCTCGAGAAATTCTGGACCAGGTAGTCCATCACCAATACGAAATCTTCGTCCTCGCCCTTGGCACCTCGGCGGATCATGTCGTCCACCACCTCGGCCCAACCTTCGCGGTCCAAACGGCGCTTGGTGAAGATCCCGGGGCCATGGCAGTTGCCGCAGATGCGTAGCGTGACCGCTCTGCCTGCACCCTCGGGCATTTGGGCCTTGCTGGCTTGGGCAAAGGCCAACTCCCCTGTGCAGCCGGTGGCGATCAGCCATAGCAGGGTGGAACGCAGGTGGGTGATGCAATAGCGGGGCATGGTAGTGGAAGGATGGCACGGACCGCACAGCCCCGCCATTGTTGGCATTTTCTCAGATTCTGCGCCGGACTACCGGGGCGCTATAAAATGCAGGCCATGCTCCTACGCCTGATTGTTGGTGGATGCCTGCTTGCACTGATGGTGGAAGCCCAGCCCTACACGCTGCTGATTAAGGGTGGCACGGTGATCGACCCCAAGAACCGCCGCAATGGCCGCCTGGATGTGGCCATTGCCGGCAACAAGATCGTGAAGGTGGCCGCCAACATTCCCGCCGACCAAGCCCGGCGCGTGGCGCGCGCCGATGGCCTGTATGTCGTGCCAGGATTGATCGACATGCACGCCCACGTCTATGCGGGCACGGGCGTCAAGGCATTGACCGGAGACAGCAGCGTTTACCCGGACGGCTTCAGCTTCCGCTCCGGTTGCACCACGCTGGTCGATGCGGGTTCGGCTGGCTGGCGCAACTTCGAGGACTTCCGCCAGCGCGTGATCGACCGGGCCCAAACCCGTGTCCTCGCCTTCGTCAACATCGTCGGCAACGGCATGAGCCCCGCCGGGGAAGACGATTCCAAGGAGATGCTGGGCGAGCGGGCCGCTGCCATCGCCACCAAGCACAAGGACATTGTCGTGGGCTTCAAGACCGCGCACTACGCCGGCGAAGGCTGGCCGTCGGTGGACGGGGCTTTGGCCGCGGGCAAGGCGACGGGCCTGCCGGTGATGGTCGACTTCGGCTTCTTGAGCCTGGACCGCACTCTATCCACGCTGCTGGCTGACAAGCTGCGGCCCGGCGATATCTACACCCACTGCTACTCCGGCCATCGTGGGGAGCTGGGCGAAGACGGAAAGGTGAACTCCGCCATGCTGGCTGGCCGCAAGCGCGGCGTGCTGTTTGATGTCGGCCATGGCGGCGGTAGCTTCTACTGGCCGGTGGCGGTGGCGCTCACCAAGCAAGGTTTCTGGCCCGATTCGATCTCCACTGACCTGCACACCGGCAGCATGAATGCCGGCATGAAGGACATGGCCAACGTCATGTCGAAAATGCTGAGCCTGGGCGCGCCACTGGAACAAGTGATCCGGCAGAGCACCTGGAGCCCCGCGCAGTTCATTAAGCGGCCTGAGCTGGGCCATCTCGACGAAGGCGGAGAGGCCGACGTCACGGTGCTCAAACTCGAAACCGGCGACTTTGGCTTCCTGGATTCCGCCGGGGCCGTCAAGAAGGGCACGCAGCGCCTGGTGCCGGAAGTGACCATCAAGGCCGGCCGTGTCATGTGGGACCTGAACGGCCGCGCCGCCACCGACTGGCAGTCGTTCAAATACCAGAAGCGCGCCGCGCGCCCGTAAAAGGAGCCAACATGCTGATCGCCAACCCCAAGGGTAACTACTCGTTCGTCCAAGGCATCGCGCCCTATTCAGCGGGCGCGGTGGCGGAGCCCGGCTTTGAGATTGTCCACGTTCGCTTTCAACAGCCCATCCCGCTGGCCCAAGGGTTTGAGCGGGT
>JBIKMK010000122.1:0-9241 GCA_044359315.1 Bryobacteraceae bacterium
CCATGCACACCGAGGCGATCAACCACGAACCGGCCATCACGTTTTTCCAGACCGGCAACATGATCGCCGGTCGGCCCTGCATCGGCAGTTGGGTCAGCTATGGCTTGGGTAGTATGAACTCTGACCTGCCTTCGTTTGTCGTGCTGCAAGCCAAACACACGCATCCCCGCGCCAATGTCCAAGCCATCTCAGCGCGCCTGTGGAGCGCTGGCTTCTTGAGCGGCCAATATTCCGGCGTCGGCTTGCGCAGCGGTGGCGATCCGGTGCTGTTCATCAACAACCCCGACGGCGTACCGATGGAGATGCGCCGCAAGATGCTGGATGCGCTGGGCGAGATGAACCAGCAGACCTTCCAGAAGCTTTCCGATCCCGAAACCAAGACCCGGATCGCGCAATATGAGATGGCTTTCCGGATGCAATCCTCCGTGCCGGAATTGACCGATCTATCAAAGGAACCCGAGAGCACCTATGCCCTCTACGGCGAAGAAGCCAAGAAGCCTGGCACGTTCGCCCAAACCTGCCTGATGGCGCGGCGGCTGGCGGAGCGCAATGTGCGCTTCATCCAGGTCTACCACCGCGGCTGGGACGTCCATGGCAGCTTGCCCGAAGTATTGCCCAGCCAGTGCAAGGACGTCGATCAAGGCGCCTACGCACTGGTGCAGGATTTGAAGCAGCGCGGCATGCTAGAGGACACGCTGGTGATCTTTGCCGGCGAATTCGGCCGCACTATCTATTCGCAAGGCAAGCTGACCGCCACCGATTACGGCCGCGACCATCACCCGCGCTGCTTCAGCCTTTGGATGGCCGGCGGCGGCATCAAGGGCGGCGTGGTGCACGGCACCACCGACGAGTTCAGCTACAACATCACCGAAAACCCGGTCCACGTCCGGGACTTCCAGGCCACCATCATGCACCTGTTCGGCCTGGACCATGACCGGTTCTCCTACAAGTATCAGGGCCTCGACGTCAAGCTGACTGGCGTCGAAAAGGCGTCGGTGGTCAAGGCGATTCTGGCTTAACTTCGGCCACGCTAAACGGCGTCGGAAACCGAAGGCAGCGGGAAATCGGTGGCCACCAGCGAGGGGGCGATCATCATCCCGCCTTCCAGGCCTCTGACGCGGACGGCCTTGCCGATCCGCACGGCGTTCTTCAGCAGGCGCACCGGGCTTTCCAGGAAGCGCATGTTCATCACCGGCGTGGTGATCTTGCCGTTCTCGATCAGGAACAACCCATCGCGCGTCAGGCCAGTTTGCTGGAGCGTTTGCGGGTTCACAGGGCGGATGTACCAAAGGTGCGTCACCAGCAGGCCGCGCTCCACGGAGGCGATCAATTCTTGAAGGGACGCTGAGCCGCCTTCCATGATCAGGCTGCCCGCGGCACCGCCACCTCCACCGCCGCGTCCGCCACCGAAGCCGCCAAAAGCTCCGGGCGTGGGCTGCTTGCCGGTTTTGTTGGCCCAGTAACGGTCATACGCCAGATTGGCCACGACGCCCTTGTCGATCCAGGTCATCGCCCGCGTCGGCAAATAGTCGCCGGTCCAGGGCGAGGAAGGTTGGCGCGCATCAAACGGGTCCATGCGCAGGGTGACGAACTCCGGGAACAACTTCTCGCCCAGCAGCGTGCCGCCGCCGCGCTTGCTCAAGAAGGTGCGGCCTTCTTCAGAGTTGCGGGCGGAGAACCCCTGTGTCATTAAGCGAACCAGATCGCCCGTGGCGGTCGGCTCCAGCACCACGGTGTACTTGCCCGGCGTCAACCGTTGCGGGTTCTTCCAGCGACGGCACTTCTCGATCGCTGTCGCCGCCAAGCCGGGGCTATCGAGCTCAGAGAGCTTCATCGACGGCTGCCCCGCCCAACCGGAACTTGACCCATCGGCCATGCGAATCGTTGTCGTCAACTGCGAATCGCTGGACCGGTGGAAGCCGAACAAGCCGGCCTTGTTGGCAATCGAGGTGATGCGCAGCGAGCGTTCAATCAACCCGGCGGCCACCATCTTCTCCTTCAAAGCCGCGTCGATGATCGTCTTCACATGCGGAATCATCTCCGGAGCGCGCGCCGCCGCCGTGCGCTCGTCCAGGTCGTTGGTGGAGGGGAACTCCTGCGGACCCACCGCACCCAGCCGTTCCGAATTGGGAGGCGCGATCGCCGCCAGCTCCTCGGCCAGCTTGACGGCGTTCTTGAGCGACGCCTCATCAAAATCATTCACCGCGGTCGATCCGGTGCGCCCTTCGCGCGTCACCGTGATCGACAGGTTATGCCGCAGGTTGAACGATGCCGTCGTGATGCCATTGTTGGCAAACCGGGTGTAGGCCTGCTCAGAGGAGGTGAGGGTCAGGTGGCACTCCGGAAAAGACGTCAGGCCCAGCACCTTCTGGGTCAGTTTCTGTGCTTCGTCGCGAGTGATCATGGTTAGTCCGTAAGAATGACGTCAATGCCGCGGAACCGCGTGGGGGAACAGCCATGGCTGATGGAATTGATCTGCGTCGGCTCGCCCTTGGCGTCGCCGGTGGTGCCGTACTGCCGCCAATAAGAAGGCCCGGCCGTAGCATCACAGGCCTGCCAGAAGTCGGGCGTGCGCGCCTGGTAGGAGACCCGCGAGATCATGCCGCCCTTTTTGCCGCCCTTGATCTCCCAGAACGCATCGCCGCCAAACTGGAAGTTATAGCGCTGCTGGTCAATCGAATAGCTGCCGCGCCCGTCGATCAGCACGCCGTCGTCGATCTCGGAGATCATGCTCTCGAGCGTCGTCTCCTTCGGGCCCGGCTTCATCCACACGTTCGGCATCCGCTGGAACGGGACGGTGGCCCAGGAATCGGCTTGCGAGCAGCCATGCGATTCTTTCTCGCCGATCAGGTGCGCTTGATCGCGCGTGGTCTGGAAGCTCTTGAAGATGCCCTTGTCGATGATGGTGAAGCTGGTGGCCTTGACGCCATCGTCGTCGTAGCCACAGGTGCCCAGGCCTCGCGACGAGGTTCGGTCACCAATGAAGGTGCAATGGTCGCTGGCGATCCGTTTGCCGATGGTGCTGGGAGTAATGTAGCTGGTGCCGGCGTAGTTGGCTTCGTACCCTAAGGCACGATCCAGTTCCGTGGGATGCGCGACGCTTTCGTGGATGGTCAGCATCAGGTGGTTGGGCATCAGCAGCAGATCTTTCTTGCCGGGCTTCACCGCTGGGGCTTCGATGTGCTGGAGCACTTCATCGCAGATCAGATGCGCATGCTCCGGCAGGTTCATCTCGGGCACGTACTCCCAACCGGCGGAGGCTTGCGTGGGGACATAGTTGCGGGTGCGGGAAATGTTGCGCTCGCGATCGACGGCCGTCGCATCAGCATTGCCGTAGATCTGGATGATGTACTGCTGAATCGACGATCCTTCAGAAGAGGCGAAGTACTTGTCCTCACTCCGCAGGCTCAACGAGGCGGAGCCGGAAAACACTTTCGTGTTCTTGCGGATGGCATCGGTGACGTCGCCCAGCAGGGCGATCTTTTCGGCCATCGGCACCACTAGCGGATCCTTGTCATGTGGCGTTACCCACCGGTCCCGATAGGCCTTCACTGGTGCCAGCTTCACTGGTTTCGGTTGAATGGTCGCGTTGGCCTTGGCGATGATGACGGCCTCACCGGTGATGCGGGCGATCTCTTCCGCTGTGACGATCGGCGACGCGGCAAAGCCCCAGGCACCATTGACGATGACGCGCACGCCAAACCCGAAACTGGAATCTTCCGCCACGCCCGGCACTGACAGGATGCGTCCGGTGCCGCGTTCACGCGACACACGAAGGCTGACGCGCTGATCACGCAACCGCACGATACGGATGTCGCAGTAGGTGGCCTTGAGTTTCTTGGCCTCCCGCAGCGCATTGTCGGCCAGCTTTTCCAGCTCGGCGTTGGGAGTCTTGGAGCCTTTGGTATCCGCAAAGAGCCGACCCGCCAGGGCGCCTCCCGCAAGCATTCCCGAGGAGGTGGCGATGAAATCGCGCCGGGTAAGCATGATCCTGCCATTGTAAGCCACGGCCTGCGCGAGGAGACGGAGGAATTGCTTCGCCCTAAAGCGATAAGCTCAAGTTAGGTTCATCGATGAAAGAAAACCTTTGCTTGAAGGCCCTCCGTGCGGGCCAGGTGCAGTACGGTTGCGGCTACGGACAGCTCCGCCAGACAGAAGTGATCAATGCGCTGGCCAAGGCGGGCTTCAACTGGGCGTTCATTGACATGGAGCACGGCGCCTTCGACTTTGAAACCATCCAGGACTTGTGCCGCATGGCGCGCCTGGTGGGTCTGTCTCCCGTCGTTCGCGTGGCGGAGATGCAGTATGCGCTGGTGGCCAGGGCGCTCGATTGCGGGGCCGAAGGCATCATGCTGCCTCGCGTGGAAGACCCCCGCCAGTTGGAAGAAGCCATCTCCTGGACCAAGTACCCACCTGCGGGCATTCGCGGCTACGGCTTGACGCCAACAAACCTGGACTACGAAGCGGTGACCATCCCGCAGGCCATCGAGCACATCAACAAGAACATCATGGTGGCGTTTCAAATTGAGACTACTGCCGGGGTCGAACGGCGCGATGAGTTGATTAGCGTCCCTGGCGTCGATGTGTTGATGGTGGGGCCAGCGGATCTCTCGATCTCCCTCGGCGTTCCGGGCGACTTCATGAACCCCAAGCAGGTGGAGGCGATGACGCAAATTCGCGATACTTGCCACAAGTACAACGTCATCCCCGGCACGCAGACGCGCACCACGCAACTGGCCCGTTTCTGGAAGGAGAACGGGATGTTGTTCCTAGGCTGCTCGAATGAAACTTCGATGCTTTACGAGCGTGCCACTGAAATCATTAAAGACCTAAAGGCGGCTCCGCCCATCTAACAGTTTTGGACACCACACTCATCCGCTTTGAGCGGGTTTCAAAAGACTACCTGGCCGACGGCGAGCCGGTCCGCGCCCTGCGTGAACTTTCGCTTGACGTCGCCCCCGGCCAATTCGTCGCCTTGATGGGACGGAGCGGCTGCGGCAAGTCAACACTGCTGAACATGGCCGGAGCCATGGACCTGCCCACTTCAGGCCGGGTGCTGCTGGATGGTCAGGACACCTTGCATCTCGATGACGCGGGTTTGACCAAGCTGCGGCGCGAGAAGGTGGGCTTCGTCTTTCAATCGTTCCAACTGCTGTCGAACCTGACGGTCGCCGAGAACGTCGAACTGCCGCTGTTGCTATCGGGCGGCGGGCAAGCGCGCGAGCGGGCCTGCGAGGCCCTGGGTTGGGTGGAGCTCTCGGGCTATGAGTCCCGGCTGCCGCACCAACTCTCTGGCGGCCAGATGCAGCGCGTGGCCATTGCCCGCGCCCTGGTCCATTCGCCCAAGCTGCTGCTCGCCGATGAGCCGATCGGCAATCTCGACACGGCCACGGGCGACTTGATTTTGAAGCTGCTGCGCCGCATCGTCACGGAGCGCGGCACCACCATTTTGATGGCCACGCATTCGCCGGAATCGGTGGTGGTCTGTGACCAGATTGTCCGCCTGCGAGACGGCCGGATTGAAGCGGTGGAAACCCGCGAAGCACGGTAGCCGATGCTGCGCCTGTTCGCCCGCCTCATCCTCCGGCCCATGAAGTCAGAGCCCGTACGCGCGCTGCTGACGGCGTTTGCCGTGGCGTTGGGCGTGGCCGTGGTGCTGGCCATTGATCTGGCGGGCGAGGCAGCTGCGGGCTCCTTCCGGTCCTCGGTGGAAACGCTGACGGGCGACGCCGATCTCGAAATCACGGCCGTCGGGGGCATCCCGGAAACTGTCTACGGCCAACTGGCCACCCTACCCGTAGCCTTGCGCCTGAAGGCGCGCCTGGAGGACTACGCCACGCTGTCATCGACGGGCGAAGTGTTGCCGCTGATCGGCATCGATGTCGTGGCCGACGCGCTGGAGTTGGGGATCACAAACGAAGCCGGTCCGGTACCGGATAAAGACTCCGTTTGGGTCAGCGAAGGCGTGGGCCTCCAGGCCGGCGCCCGCATCGAACTCCAGATTCAGGATCAACCCGGCACCTACCGTGTCGGCGGCGTCTTTAAGCAGAAGGGCAAGATCATCGTCGCGGACATCGGCCTCGCCCAACGGCTGGTCCGCCGCCCGGGAAGTCTGGATCGCATCCTGGTCTGGGTGCCGCCCGCTCGCACGGTCGATGAGTGGCAGCAACAGTTGCAGCAGCAGATGCCCGCGGGTGTCACCGTCGCGCTGCAAGGCGCACGGACGCAGGAGAATCGCCGGATGCTGGAGGCGTTCCGCTGGAACCTCCGGGTGCTCAGCTATATCGCGCTGGTCGTCGGTGCCTTCCTGATCTACAACACCATCTCGGTGAGCGTGGTCCGCCGCCGGTCCGAGATTGGCATCTTGCGGGCGTTGGGCGCGACGCGCGGCGCAATCCTGGCGGCATTCCTGGGTGAAGCGGCGGTCTTCGGTGTTGTCGGCGGAGCCGTGGGGCTGCTGCTGGGGCGAGTGATGGCCGAAGGTGCGGTGCAGCTGTTGGGCGCGACGGTGGAATCGCTCTATGTCTCCAGCCGACCGGCCGCGATCGAGATCAACGCTGTCTCCGCCTTGCTGGCCTTTACGATCGGCATCAGCATCTCCGTGCTCTCGGCCTGGTCCCCGGCGCGAGAGGCGGCGGGTGTGCCGCCCACGGAGGCGATGGCGCGCGGACGGAGTGACTATCTGGCGCGCGTCCACCAAATGCGCGATCTGCTGCTGGCGGCCGGGTTAGCCGCGCTCGCCTTCCTCGCCTCACAACAGCCGCCGGTCGCCGGTAAGCCATTTGGCGGCTACGCGGCGGCGCTGCTGCTGATTGGAGCGGGGGCCATGGCGATCCCCGCCATGGTGGATGGCATCAACCGTGTCTCGTCGCTCCTGTTGCTGCGGTTGGGCGGAGTGGAGGCAATGCTGGCTTCCCGCAGCTTAAGCGCGTCACTGCGCCGCACTTCAGTGCTGGTGGGAGCCCTGGCCACCGCTATCGCCATGATGGTCAGCGTCGGCATCATGGTGGGCAGCTTCCGGCAGACCGTGCTGATCTGGATGGACAACCAACTAAAGGCTGACATCTACCTGCGCCCGGCGGGCACCGCGTCTGCTGACCGCTTCCCCACGTTTGATGCCGCGCTGGCGGACCGCATCGCGATGTTGCCCGAAGTCCGTGCGGTCGACCGCTTCCGTGCGTACCCGATCAGCTACAACGGCCTGCCCGCCACGCTCGCCGGCGGCGAGACTCAAGTGATCGAGCTGGGCGGCGGCGCGCAGTTCATGTCCGGTGATCGCGCCGCCATCATGCGACGGCTGCCCACTTGCCAGTGCGTCATCATCAGTGAGCCGTTTGCCAATAAGCATCACCTGACCACGGGCGATTCGGTCACACTGCCTTTCGGCCGCTTCGAGATCCTGGGCGTCTACTACGACTACGCCAATGAGCGCGGCTACATCATCATGGACCGGCGCACGCTGCTGAAGTATCTGCCAGACCCGGCGCCCTCCAACCTGGCCGTCTGGGTGAAGCCCGGCGTCGATCTCGATCAAGCCAAACTGGCCGTGGAGCGCGCGGCCCAAGGCTCCAGCGTCGCCGTCTTCGCCAACCGCAACCTGCGCATCGAAGCCATCAAGATCTTTGACCGTACCTTCGCCATCACCTATGCCCTGGAAGCGGTGGCGATCATCGTCGCTGTGATGGGCATTGCCGGGGCGCTGCTGGCGCTGGTGATCGACCGCAAGCGCGAACTGGGCCTGTTGCGCTTTCTGGGTGCGACCACCGGTCAGGTCCGCAAGCTGATCCTGTGCGAAGCCGGGTTGCTGGGCTTGCTGGCGAATGTGGCCGGGTTCCTACTGGGCCTGGCGCTGTCACTGATCCTGGTGTTCGTCATCAATAAGCAGAGCTTTGGCTGGACCATTCAGTTCCACTGGCCGGTGGCCGTGCTGACTGGCGCGCTCAGCGTGGTCTATGTGGCCACACTACTGGCCGGGCTCTACCCGGCACGCATCGCTACCCGGCTGAATCCCATTGAGGTGGTGCACGAAGAATGATCGAACGCATCCGATCTCGGCTCAGCCGTCGCCAGTTGCTGGCCCTGCTTCCCGTGGCCGCCGCCGGTGCTGAAGTGAAAGCTCCCGCATGGCGCAAGGCGCTGCCCGGCTATCGCTACCAGTTTCCGCGTGACCACTTCTCGCACCCGGAGTTTCAAACCGAGTGGTGGTACTACACCGGAAACGTCACGACGCCACAGGGCCGCCCGTTCGGCTTTGAGCTAACCTTCTTCCGGCAAGGCATCGATGCCGTGCCATCGCCGGCCGTCTGGTCGGTGGATCAGGTTTACCTCGCGCATCTGGCCCTTTCCGATCTTGAGCGCCAGCGCTTCCATCACTACGAACGGTTGAACCGCTCCGGCCCCGGCCTCGCGGGCATTGACCCCGAGCGGCAGCGGATCTGGAATGGCAACTGGCAGATCCAGTGGCGCAATGGAGATCAGCATCTGGCCGCCGTGGCACCGGAGTTTAGCCTGCGCTTGGCCCTTCATTCAGACAAGCCGCCGGTGATCCATGGCCGCGATGGCATCAGCCAGAAATCACCGGGTGAAGGCCGCGCCTCGCACTACGTCTCGTTCACGCGCTTGCTGGCCGCGGGCGAGCTGGAGTTGGCCGGACAGAAGTTGAAGCTGACGGGTACGGCCTGGATGGATCACGAAATCTTCACCAACCACCTCGGCGATCAACTGAGCGGCTGGGACTGGCTCTCACTGCAACTGGCCAATGGCACAGAGCTGATGGTGTACCGCCTGCGCCGCAAGGACGGATCGATTGAGCCGCTCTCGCACGGCACCTTCATCGACGCGGCCGGACGCGCCCGCGGCTTGACGCTGGACGAGTTCTCCTTTACGCCCTCCGGCCGCACCTGGAACCGCTATCCCCTGGAGTGGCGGGTGAAGGTGCCGTCGCTTGGGGTTGATCTGGAGGTTTCGACGCCCATGGAGAACCAACAGCTTGTATCCACCAACCGGTTTTCGCCGTCTTATTGGGAAGGTGCCGTTCGCGTCAAAGGTCAACCAGGGCCGGGCGTGGGGTATCTGGAGATGACCGGATATGACCAACCCCTCAACATCTGAGCCTCGGATTGAAGTTGGCGTCCCGTTCCGCCGATCAAGCGCGGAAGGGGATATGCCGAGGCTACGCGATACATTGACCAACCGGCTCCTATGGCTGGAATTGGTGGCCGTCTTCATTGGCCTGCCGCTG
>JBIKMK010000753.1:0-2554 GCA_044359315.1 Bryobacteraceae bacterium
AGCATTCCGGAACCGGTAAAGGGATCCACGAACTGCAGGGCATCTCCGGCCCGCCGTGCAGTGGATGTCGCGGATTGCGGCCCAAAGACCAGTGGCCCTACCTTCAACCAGTCAAAAACGCGCGACCGAGGAGCCAACCGCTCTCGCAAAGGCTGAAACTGATCGACAGCGGCATCGATCTCAAAGCCTAACGGCGCCAGGACCGATTCGGGGAGCAAGCCGCAAACGTTGGTCCGGCCACCCTCCACCGGATTGACGCCCACATAGCCGCCGCCGAAAAAGTAGAGCTCCACGGCGTCATTCACCGGCCCGGCAAAATGGGCCTTAAAGCCGAACAGGCGCTGACCTTTCGGTTGAGAGGCGCGCCGGCCAGTGGCGATAATGGCGGCTGGAAGATCCGTTTCCGGCTGCACTAGCGTCCCCAAGGCAACGGCCCGCTCCAGCATGCGGTGATCCATGGTGTAGCGGGAGATCCCCAGCGCCGGTTCGGCCAAGGAAAATCGCTTCTCCGCGCGGCGCAGGTGCAGCGAAACGCGCCGGATGGCCGCCGCTTCCGGGAAGAAGACGCCCATGCCCGCAAGCAAAGGCTGAGCCTCGGGCGAAAGAAACTCTCCACAGACTTTCTGCCGGGGGAAGCGGGTCTTCTCTACCAATAGGACCGGTTGCCCCGCCAGACGCGCGGTGATCGCGGCGGCGGAACCGGCCGGTCCGCCGCCCACAATCACCAGCGGCTTACTGGAGTCCACCGCTGGGTTGTTGGGCGTTGGGTGCTAATCCTTGCAAGGCCCGCAGCGCGACGACGTCGCCCGGAAACTGATCCACGGCCTGCTCATAGGCACGCCGGGCGAGTGCCGGTTGGCCCAGCTTAACGGCCCAATGTCCCAGCGCTTCATACGCCGGGCGCGCGTAGTAGGGGGGCTCCGTGTAACGCAGTTGACGCTCGTGCTGCGCGGCCAGCTCCAAGGCCTTCAATCCCTTCTCCTTCTTGCCGGATGCAAGCAGGATCTGCGCCATCAACTCCTCACGAGCCACGGTGAGTTCCCGCGGCAGCGGATTCTTGACGCGCGATTGGAAGCGCGCCAAGGCCGTCTCCATCCGCTTCAGTTCCGTGCGAGCCTGAGCCGGTTTGCCGGTGTTCGCCCACGCAATGCCGCGCGCCCAGGCGGTCCACGCTTCCTGCCGCGGCCGCGAGATCTCCGGCAGCATCTTGCCTTCGAGAATCGCCTCCCACTTCTGGTGCTGCGTCAGCGCGCGGAGCATCGCGATAAAGCCTTGCGCATAAGCATCAGTGAACAGATCCGCCGACTTCTGTTGCGCCTCCGTCTCTTTGATCGAAAGCAGATGCTGCGCCTCGCGTACGGCGCTGTCATAGTCACCCTTGAACGAATACACCGTCGACAGATAGTGCACGTTGTGGCCATGATGGCCATTGCCGTAGGCTCTGTCCGCCGCCATGTACTCCAGTTCCTTGGCCTTGGCCAAACTAAAGGACTCGATCGCCTCATCCCACTTGCCGGTCTGCGAATAGATGTGGCCCGGCATGTGGAGCGCGTGCGGAATGCCCGGTGCCAGCTTCAGGTAAATGGCGCTGGAGGTCCAGGCTTCCTTGGCAAACGCCGACCCTTCCCAGCCATGGATGACGTAATGGTGGACGCCGGGGTGTTCCGGGTACTTGGCGATCAAAGGCCGCAGCAACTCAATGGCTTCCATCGAGGTCAGCTTGGGCTGGTGCGACGGCAGATCAAAGCCCCGCATCAGGTGCAGTGAAAGGAACGTCTTGGCCTCCACTTCGTCGGGATACTTGGCCAGCAGCGCTTTCCATGCAGCGATGTAGGCGTCATCAGAGTTCTGCTTCGCAACCGGAATCCGCCGGGCAGCCACCGCTGCGACGTAGAGCTGTTCGAGTTCGGTCGCCTTGCCCGGCACCTTGGCCAAGTCCAGCGCCTTCTGGGCGGCGTCCCAGGCCCGCTTCGTGGTGCGCGCCTGCGGTCCCATCATCTCTTCCCAGTTGTCTACCTGGAAGCGCGGCTGATACTGCCCACCGGCCACCATGGCGACGCCGAACCAGGGCATCGGCGCTTCCGGGTCCAGTTGCGCCGCCTGCAGGAAGCTCCGCTCGGCTTCTTTGGTCCAGAAGCTGTGCATCTGGGCGATCCCTTGGTTGAAGAACTTCTGCGCCTCGGGCGACTTGGTGGTGATCTTGAAATCCACCCGGCCCATCCCCTCCATCAGCTTGGCGGGTAGTGCCGGTGCCGCCGCGCCCGCGGGCACGGAGCAGTGGTCGTGATTCTTTTCCGTCTGGGTTTTGGTGTCCGCCGCCAACAGATTGATGGCAGCGAAGGTGGTGAGAGCAGCAACGGTGAATTTCATTCGAGTGGACTCAGTTGAAGTAGATGATATCAGGGCGAATGCCGAACGACATTTCGTTACAGGGGCCGCAGGTGGTCTGGTAATCGGACCGGATGGCGTTTACCTTGGCTGGCACCACCACCGGGTGATCCGCCGCGTGGTAGGCCGATAGCGAAAGGCGGGGCTTGTACTTCTTGATCACTTC
>JBIKMK010000754.1:0-2546 GCA_044359315.1 Bryobacteraceae bacterium
TGCTGCTCTACTTTGAGGAGGCACCCTTGCTGACTGCCATGGCTGGGTTGGTGCAATCGCTGGCCTCAGGCGGGCTGCTGATCCACAACGATGCCCGCTTTGCCACCAAGGTCTTTGGCGAACTGTTGGGTTGCCCGGTGGTCCACTTCCAGCCCCTCACAACGGGGCAAAGGGGCGCGGTGGCCCAGATGGACCGGCTGGTGATCCACCGTAAAGGCTAGATCAGCTTGGATAGCTTGGAGCCCGGCACAACGATGGTCTCATTGCGCTCCGGACCCGTCGAGATGCAGCCCACTTCAACGCCGGTCGACTCTTCGAGGAAACGCAGATAGTCACGAGCCGCCGCCGGCAGCTTCGTCACATCGGTGACGCCCCGGGTCGGTTCAGACCAGCCGGGCAGCGTCTGGTAGACCGGTTCCACGGCATCCAAATCGGCATTGATCGCCGGCATGCCCTCAAGGATTTCGCCGCGCAGCTTGTAGTCCACGCAGACCTTCACTTCGGCCAAGCCATCCATCACATCGAGCTTCGTGATCACCAATGAATCAAAGCCATTGATGGCCGCCGTGTACTTCAGCAGCGGGATGTCGAACCAGCCGCAACGGCGCGGGCGTCCGGTGACGGAGCCAAATTCGTTGCCCCGCTGGCGGATCAGCTCGCCCTGCTCATCGTGAAGCTCGGTGGGGAACGGTCCGGCACCGACGCGCGTGATGTAGGCCTTGGAGATTCCCAGGACACCATTGATCGCCGTGGGCGGAACGCCCGTACCCGTGCACGCGCCGCCAGCCGTGGCGCTGGAAGACGTAACAAACGGATAGGTGCCGTGGTCGACGTCCAGCATCGTGCCCTGAGCGCCTTCAAACATGATGCGCTTGCCACCACGCACGGCGGTGCTCAGCAGGTGCACCGTATCGCAGACCATGGGCTTCAGGCGCGACGCCAGTTCCTTGTACTCGGCCAGGATGGCGTCAAGGTCCAGGTCGTTCGCAATCTCGAATGCCTTGGCCAGGGTGGCCTTATCTTCCGCCAGATCCCGGTAGAGCGCATCAAAATTGCCCGCCACCAGATCGGCCATGCGGATTCCGCGGCGGCCAATCTTGTCCTCATAGCAGGGTCCGATGCCGCGGGAAGTGGTGCCGATGGCCACGCGGTCGGCGCGACCTTCGGAGACCTTCTCCACCATGCGGTGAAAAGGGAAGATCACGTGGGCTCGGCTAGAGATCGCCAGTTGGCCGGTGACGTTGATCCCGGCCGCTTCCAGCGTCTTGATCTCACTCAGCAGTGCGGCGGGGTCGACCACCACGCCGTTGCCGATGACAGCCTTGACGCCCGGGCGCAAAATTCCACTGGGGATCAGCTTCAGGACGAATTTCTTTTCGCCAATATAGACGGTATGGCCGGCGTTGTGGCCGCCCTGATAACGAGCGACGATATCAAACCGTTCCGAGAACAGGTCAACCAGCTTGCCTTTGCCCTCGTCGCCCCATTGCGCGCCGAGAACGATCAAATTACTCATGAAATTGGGTTTATTTCCTACCGTTGACAATTCTAGCGCACCGCGCGCGGATGGGCAGCAATCCGTCGCCAGGAAGGGATTGCCCGGCGTGATGATGTCCCCACCAGCTGATGCCGGGCCGGCGCAGTTAGAAGTAGAACTTCAGGCCAAACTGAAATTGGCGCGGGTTCTGGGCGCTGGTGTAGGCCAGCGGAAAGCTGGCCGGGCGCCGGTTGCCGACGATCGGGCTGCCCAGCGTCTGGTACGGCACGTCGCCCACGATGTTGTTGATGGACCGGAAGTTCGTCCGGTTCATCAGGTTGAAGCCTTCGGCAATGAACTCCAGCGTCCCCCGCTCGCCCACCTGGAAGCGGCGCGAGAGCCGCATATCGACCGCCACAAAATCCGGCCCTTGCCCCATATTGCGGCCCAGGTGCGCCGGACGCTTATTGGTCGTATACGTATCGCCTTGCGCATCGACGCCCGTCAGCAGGTTGAACGGCCGCCAGGAGTTGTACTGGATGATCGGAGCCATGCTCCAGCGGCCCAGGACGGAGTTCTTCAGTTGCGACTCATACACCGCGCTGAGCACGAAGCGGTGCTTCTGGTGGAACGGAGACAGGCTGCGTTCGGCCCGGGCATTCAGCTGGTCCTGCGGCGAATAGTCAGAATTGAAGTCCGTCGATTCGTCCATCGCCTTGGACAGCGTGTAGCTGGTGTTCAGCGAGAAGCCGCGCGTGAACCGGCGGGTCACTTGCAGCATCCCGGCGTGGTAGAAACTGTTGGCGTCGGAGGTGAAAATGTTGCTCTGCAACAGCGCCGGGTTGATCCGCGTAAACGTTGGCCGTCCGTCCGGCAGCCGTTGGCCGGTGTAGCGGACATTGCGGCCCGTGATCCGGGCCAGATGCGCTGCCCGGTTAAAGTTGTAGCCAACCGAAACGGCCCACGGCCCAACCCCCTTCTCGATCTCAAAGCTGGCCTGATGGGCCCACGGATTGACGAATCCCGGGTCGATCCCAAACACCACTGATCCCGGGAGACCGGGACGGAT
>JBIKMK010000123.1:0-9204 GCA_044359315.1 Bryobacteraceae bacterium
CAAGTCATCGAGGCCATAGTTCTTGTCAAGGTCGACGTTCTCCGCCCCTAATCGCTGCCGCGTGAACCCAATGTTGCCATCCAGCAGAATAGTGGGGCTCAGCGTATAGGTACCGCCCACCGAGGCGGTCTGGATCAAGCCCGGCGCAGTGCCCGGCTGCCCGCCGGTCAAGGCGTCGCCACCAGCTGCGCCCAGCGAGGGCGGGTCAAAGATGTTGCTGGGCGACACGCTGTAACGCGTGAACATGGACACCTTCGCGGTCGGGTTAAAGTTCACCTTGAAGTCCGCGTTGTTGCGGTCAAACGTGTAGTTGCCCGGAGCAAAGTAGTTGTTCTGGATTGCTCCATCCAGGTTCGGGTTCGGGATCAGCGACGTCATCTTCACCGCCGCCGGGTCGAACAACGCCGCCGGAATACGCGAGTTGGCAAACGGCATCCGCCCCGTGCCATTCACTGCACCAGTCGAGGGGTCGTAGATGATCGCTCCGGTGCCGTTAAAGTCGCCCTGCCGCAGCGCCGCCGTCGGCAATGTGCGGAACGCCTGGGCGTATTGCCGGCGCGTGGTGCGCTCCCAGTTGGCAAAGAAGAACAGCTTGTTCTTGATCACCGGGCCGCCAAAAGTGCCGCCCACCTGATTCAACAGATTCTTGGGCAACTGCGCGCCGACGAAGAAGAAGTTCTTGGCCTGCACCTTGCTGTTGGTGTGATACCAGTGCGCACTGCCGTGATACTGGTTGGTGCCGGACTTGATGGAGACGTTGATGGCCGAACCGCCGGCCATGCCCTGTTCCGCGTCAAAACTGTTCGACACCAGATTCACCGTCTCAATCGCCTCGGCCGGCGGCACGTAGGCAATGATGTGCGGCAGCCACGGATAGCTGACCGTCGCGCCATCCAGGCGCGTATTGTTGTTCGAATAAGACGCGCCGTTCACGTTGGTGCCCAGCGAACGCTGCGGGTTGCCGGCGTCGGAGTGCAACTCAGTGGGCGGGCTGAAGCCCGGCAGAATCTTGTAGAGGTTCTGGAAGTTGCGCCCCTGGTTGCCCGCAAACGGCAGGTTCTGCACTTGCGACTTGTCGATCGAGTTGTTGATGTCGGCGCGGTCAGTCTGCAGAGAAAGCGCATTCGCCGAGACATTGATGGTCTCCGTCACCTGCGCGACCTGCACCTTGACGTCCAGGCGCCGGATCGTGTTGACATCGATCGGCACGTTCTCCTGCGTCACCGGGCTAAAGGCCGCCGCCGCGATGGTCACCTTGTACCGGCCCGCCTGCAGATCATTAAATTGAAAAGCACCGCGCTCATCGGTCGTCGCCTGCCGGCTGACACCGGTGTTCATGTTGACCGCATCCACTTTGGCGCCGGGAACGGCCGCCCCCGTGGGGTCAGTGACATTGCCGGTCAGAGAGCCGTAGAGAACCTGGGCGGCCGCCGGAAAAGTGAGCGCAAGTGCGCAGAGCACAGTAATGAGAGTTTTGATCATTGGTAGACCCGTGTGGGACAAGTCTATCCGCCCTGAATACCGTACGCAAGGGGTATTGTTAGCGCCACCCGGGCCGAAGCCGCACTCGCCCCGGCATCCCCGCACCCGCCCCAACACGTTGAATCGCTGGCGGTTCCCCGGCTGCCCCGGCGCGGACGGCCTCCCGTTCGCCTCATTTTTTCCCCATCAGGCCAGAGTTTTCATCATTTCGCTGACCCGTTCTCGACCACTGTACGGAAACGTACTACACTTTTCGTTCGAGACTATAGTCTCATCCAGGAGAATCAGGCAGACAAATTATGGTTAAGCCCATCAAGTACGTCGAGAAAGCTCTCACGGTCGCCGCCAATGGCGCCTGGCAGGTGTTTGACAAGATCAACAGCATCAGCCAGAACCCGTCCTTCACGCCCAAGTGGTCGGACAAGCCGCTGCTGAAGTCGTACCAGAAGTCGAAGCCGCCCCTGGGTTGGCCGCGTACCACGGACTCGCTTTGCCCCAAGTGCGTGCCGGAAGCTCGTGAGAAGATCCTCAACGGCGAACTGCCGGTGGAAATTCTGAAGAATGAAAAGGTTGGCGAGATCAAGGCTCAAGTGATCGAGCGTGACGGCCAAATCTGGATGGTGAAGGAATGCCCGGTCCACGGCAAGTTTGAAGACTTGATGGCGATCGACTCGGCGTTCTTTGCTCACCTGGAAAAGGTATTCCCCGGCCGCGACATCCGCGCCCACAACGACGAAGACCTCCACAACCACGGCACCTCCACCATCAAGCATGGCCGCGGTTCCGTGTTGACGGTCGACTTGACCAATCGTTGCAACATGATGTGCGACCCCTGCTTCATGGACGCGAACCAGGTCGGCTTCGTCCATGAATTGACCTGGGACGACATCACCACGCTGCTCGATAACGCGCTGAAGATCAAGCCGCGCCGCCAGATGTCGGTGCAGTTCTCCGGCGGTGAGCCGACCCTGTCACCCTTCTTCCTCGACGCTGTCCGTTATTCCCGCAAGGTCGGCTACAACTCAGTTCAAGCCGCCACCAACGGCATCGAATTCGCCAAGAGCCCGGAATTTTCCCGCCAGGCGGCCGAAGCCGGTCTGCGGTACCTCTATCTCCAGTTCGACGGTATCGGCAATGAACCGAATTCGCACCGCGCCGTCGGCAACCTGTTCGACGTGAAGCTGCGCGCCATCGAGAACGCCCACTCGGCCGGTATCGACATCGTGCCGGTGATCACGATCATCAATGGCATCAACAACGAGCAGGTGGGCAGCGTGGTCCGCTTCGCGCTCGACAACCCGAAGAAGATCCCGTTCTTGAGCTTCCAACCGGTCAGCTTTACCGGCCGCGACGAAGCCGTCACCCCGGAACGCCGCATGGCGCAGCGCTACACGCTGTCGCATCTGGCGCATGACGTCAAGAACCAGACCGGTCTGGGCGAACCCATCCGCGACTGGTTCCCCATCTCGTTCATGTCCACCTTCTCCGACTTTGCCGATCTGATCCACGGACCGGCCTCGGAATGGGGCCAGCTCTCCTGCGGTTGCCACCCCAACTGCGGCACCGGCTTCGCCGTGATGTGCGACAAGGAAACCAAGGAAGCCGTCCCGGTGACCGCGTTCCTCAATGCCGTCCAGCTCGCCGAAGACATCAAGAAGATCAACGACGGTGCCCGTGGCAAAGTGATGTCCGGCATCGGCGTCGCCCTGGCCTTGATGCGCAACTACGATCCGTTCAAGACCCCGACCCACTTCAAGCTGACCGACATGATGGCGAAGTTCGACAAGTGCTTCGGCGTCACCGGCCGCAAGTACGGCAAGGTCACGGCTGACCGCACGATGACCGACATCGAAAAGCGCCGCGCGGACCGCTGGAACTTCCTGTTCATCGCCGGAATGTGGTTCCAGGATCTGTTCAACTACGACTTCCGCCGCACCGAACAGTGCATCATCCCCTACGCCACCCAGGAGGGCGAGATCAGCTTCTGCGCCTACAATACGGGCATCGGCTGGCGCAACATCATCGAGAAGATGCACATGACAGCCACGTTGACCAAGTGGTATGAAGACCACGGCCGCCACAAGATCTACGCCGGCGGCAAGAACGTCGAAGTGGAAGCCGGCGCGCTGGACCGCTACGTCGTCCTCCGCACCGAAGACGTCCAGAAGGGCAAGCAGCACGACCTGGACGACATCGGTGTGGCCAAGAACTCCCGCGAAGAGAAGCTGCGTGCCCGCGCGCAGAAGATCAAAGAGCAGGAAGAAAACGACCGCATGATGCAGCTCTACAAGAAGCACGTGCTGAAGGCTCCGGAGCAGGAAGGCTTCGTCTCCTTGGGCTCCATCAAGCCCGCCACCACCGAAAAGCAGGAAGAAGTCGGCTCCATGGGCGACTAGTTCGCCCCCAAGCTACTGATTCAAAAAGACCGCCCGGGCTTAGGCTCGGGCGGTTTTGCTTTTGGGGCTACGATTCGGGCGGTAGTCCGCCCCAGATCACCATGCTGAGATTGCGCTCAACAACCTGTCCGTCCGTTAATTGAACACGGAGACTTGGGGGACTGACTTCGATGATCGATTGGATGCGTCGTAGCGTCAGGGAGTCCTTTCGCGGTGAACCATATTCTACATGCATCTGCATGCATGTAGAATGAGATCATGCGTACCACCCTGGAACTAACCCCGGAGAACCATACGGCCTTGCGCGAACTGGCCGCCCGCCGGGGTGAGAAGGGCTACTCCCGCATTGTGAACGAGGCGATTGACCGCTACGTCCATGCCGAGACAGAGGAGCGGCGTGCTCGAACCGCCGCCGCACTGGAAGCCAGCCACGGGATCATTTCTGAGGAAGAAGGCGAGCAGTTGCAGGCCAACATCAGGAAGTGGCGCGAATCGTGGCGCTCGTAATTCTGGATTCTGACGTCGCCATCGACCACGCGCGTGGCGTCCCGGGCGTCACCGAGATACTGTTATCCCTCATTCGCGAAGATCGTTTAGTCACGACGGTCACTACGATTTTTGAGCTCGAACGGGGGCGAGTTCCCGGCCGATCCTGGGACCGGCTGATGGATCTGGTGAATGGGATGCCAGTTCTCAACCTGACCGTCCCGGTGGCGCGATTGGCGGGCGAGTTGGCGTTCGACCTAGACCGGAAGGGTGCCAAGATCGCCATGGGCGACCTTCTCATCGCCGCCCTCACACTCCACCACGACGGCGAACTGCTCACCCGCAACATTCGCCACTTCTCCCGAATTCCGAGCCTGAAGTTGTTTGGCGAGAGCTAGCAGTCGATTGCGGTCCACCACAACACCAGAAAGTGGCAAGTATACTTGCTATACTTGCCATGTGCCCCAGCTCAACTTCTACGTCCCCCAGTCCACCGCCGACGAGTTGAAGCGCCGGGCGAAGGCGCGTAAGTTGCCGGTGTCGCGCTACATTGCCGAGATTGTGTCGAAGGATGTCAAAACCGGGTGGCCGCCTGGGTATTTTGAGTCGTTTGCGGGAAAGTGGATCGGGGATCTGGAACGGCCGGACCAGGGCGTCCTGGATGAGGTTGGGCCGCTCAACCTATGAGCTTCCTGCTTGATAGCGACTTTTGCGTGGGCTGTTTGCGGAGCCATCCAGATGCCCTCCGACGATTGGCCCAGTTTCGCCCGGATGAGCTGTTTGTGCCTGCGATCACGCGGGCGGAGTTGATGACGGGAGCCTACAAGTCGGCCGCGCCCGCACAGAACGTCCAAACGACCCTCAATTTTCTGAGACCCTTCGCCTCGCTGCCCTTCGACGACCAAGCCGCCGACCATTATGGCCAGATCCGCGCCACGCTCGAACTCCAAGGCCAGAAGATCGGCCCCAACGACCTCATGATCGCCGCCATCGCCCGCACTCATGGGCTGACTGTCGTCACCCGCAACACCCGCGAATTTCAACGCGTACCCGGCGTTGCCGTCGAGCCCTGGTAGCCTACTTCTCCGCGATCTCCGGCTTCAGCGCGTCCACCATCTTCAGAAACTCCGCCTTCTCCGCGCCCTTCACCTGAGCCTTGTCCAGCGCTGCCGCCATGTAATCCATGTTGGCTTGCCACTCCTGCGCGTTGATCCCCAAACCGCCATGCACGGCCTTCATGTCCCGGCCCACATACGTGCACGGACCGCCAGCCATGGCGCAAAGTTGATCCTTCAGCAGTTGCCGTCCGCGCTTCAGCGAATCCGCGCCGCGCCCCGCAAAGCGCGCGAACTGGGGGTCCGCCCGGAGACCTCTCAGATACTCGTCCGCAATCACCGCAATGGTGTCGTAGCGACCGACGCGCTCATAAAGCGAGGCAGGCTTGGGCTGCGCCAACACAGCGGAGCCACCCAGGGTGATCACCATCAATAGAGCGGCGACGGGTCGCATGGCTAATCCACCAACGCCGAATAGGCGATATTCACAAACGCATTCCGTTCATCGCTGCCGCCTTCGCGGTGGATCATGAAGATGCCAATCAGATTCGTCTTCGGGTCGATGAAGCAGTATGTTCCATAGCGCCCGCCGTGCCCATAAGTGCCGATCGATAGCGGCGCAGCCGCGCCGTCCTTGGCCACCGCCCAGGCCAGCCCGTAGCCCATGCCCGGACCATTTGTGTACAGCTCACCCGTCGCCACCTGCGTCATCGTCTCGATCGAATGCTTCGACAGGATGCGCGTTCCATTCAACTGGCCGCCGTTCAGCAGCATTTGGTAGAGCAAGAACAGATCGCTCGCCGTCGAGTACAGCCCCCCTTCCGGCAGCGGGTACTTGGCCCCGTCGCGGAACTTCATCGCCCCTTCGCCCAGCGGATCCGCCGTGTACTTCAGCGGCTTGCCGTCCTTCAGGATATAGGCCGTGGGCATGCGGCCCCACTTCTCTTTCGGCGGATAAATGAAGGTGTCCTTCATGCCCAGCGGCGCAAAGATCCGCTTTTCGAGAAACTGCTCAAACGGCATCCCGCCCAGCACTTCGACAATCCGCGCCAGTGACGCAATCCCGGTGTTGCTGTACTGCCACTTCGTCCCCGGCTCAAATTCCAGCGGCACCTGCGAGATCACCAGCACCACCTCGGCCAGCGTCTTGTGCAGCGCGCCATGCAACTCCCCGATCCCCGCCGGCGGGTTCAGCGGCAGGCCGGAGGTGTGCATCATCAGATCCCGCACCGTGATGCGCCGCGCGGGCCTCTTCAGCGTGTCGCCCACCAGCAGCCGCTGCCCACGAAACTCCGGCAGATGCTTCTCCACCGGATCATTCAACGCCAGCTTCCCTTCCTCGGCCAGCATCATCGCCGCCATCGCCACGATGGGCTTGGTCATCGAGTGCAGCTGGAAGATGGCATCGGTCTTGATCGGCTGCTTCGTCTCGATGTCGGTGTAGCCAGTGGCATGCAGCGCTGCCACTTTGCCGTGGCGGGCCACCAGCGTCACCGACCCCGCCATCGTCCCGGCATCGACAAACTCCTTCATCCGGACCGGGATGCGCGACAGCCGCGCGGAATCAAGGCCCGTCTGGGCGCTCACGGCCGTCAGCAGAACAAGCAAGGTGGTGAAAGTGCGAATCAGCATCGCGCTTATCGTATCGCGAAGGCCCGTGCGACGCGGCTTCAGCCCGGATGCAACGAAACGGGCCGCCCAGAACACAACTGTAATGAGACGGCTAGTCCGCTGGGTCTAAAAGTGTTAGGCTCAGCTGATTCGTTTCTGCGGGAGCATCGCAGGACGAGATTCCGCCTTGGGCAGAAGCAGGATTTCTATGTCAATGTTTGGTCTTGGCAGCTTGGGTAGTGCGGGGCGTATCAGCGTTCGGGTCGTAGTGTCACTTCTAGTTCCAGCAGCATTTGTCGGATGGCTGCTGCTGAGCGGCAGCGCCCAGCGCAGCGCGCTGGAAGACAGAAACATGCGCTGGTTGGGACACATGGCCAATCAGGTGAAGTCACGAGTCGCAAATCTTTCGGAAGTGGCGGAACGCTCGGCCAGCCTCCTGAATGCAGCCAAGACCACGGGCAAAAAGGCATTGTCGGTCTCGGAGAACCCGAACTTGGCATCAGATTCAGACACGGAGAAGGAGACCGCGGATCCAATACTAGGGCTCGTGACCAATCTGACAAGCGAAGTTTGCTCCAAGGATGGGACAAACCTCGGCATAAGCATTGAATCCACCGTCTTGAAGCTGCACTTCCGGAAGCCTGGGCCCACCGGTGAGACCGTCTGCTCCTACTCTGACCTCGCCAAGCTAGTGGAACAGTCGGTGCGGAAAGATGTCTTCTCCAACATCATCCTGGCCGAACGGAATGGAAACGTCCTGTATCAAACCGCCTCCGGGGACACTCGTTTCACCAATATCGACTTCCTATTCTCCCCAGCGGCCGAACCGTCCACCAAGTCATTACTAGGCGATACCCCTGCCGCTAAACCTGCCCCGCCGTCTACCGCGGGCCAGAATGCCCCCACCTCGTCCACTCATCTGGTGCGGTCCATCGGCGACCATCAGTTCGCGGTTTTCGTCCAGCCTATTCAACTCACGCTGCGGGAGGGCAAAGGGGGCGGGGCTTCGGGCGATTGGCTGCTGGTCGGGCTGTCTAATGCGAACACGCCCTGGCAGAGTTCGGGGCCGCAGGGATTGCTTTTCGTACTTCCGCTGGTGATGCTACTGGTGGCCTTGAGTTGGACCTTGCCCCGGCCTTGGCTGATGTCTCCCGCCGAACCGCTTCGCCAGCGACAACTGGGAATCACCGCCCTGTGCTCGGGAGGCATGTTACTGGTGCTGACGGTGCTGGGCCTCTATTTCTTTATCCGGAGCTTCGCCGACGTGCGGACCGATGGCCGGCTAACTTTGCTGGCGGAGGAGATCGGCTTCAATGTCAAACATGAACTGACCTTGGCACTGAAACAGTTAGCCATATTGGACTCCCGGGCGGTCGATGAAATAATCTTCCCGCGGGGTGTCGATTCAGATGTTGGGCTTTTCAAGTCACTCACGCCCGATCAGGTGATCACCAATTTTCAATACGCCGATTGGATTAGCGCGAGGGGCAACAAGAAGATTCGCTGGACATCAGGCGAGTACATGGCCAGGCACGTCAATGTGAAAGACCGGGCCTACTTCCAAGATGTCCGGCAAGACCACATGGTGCGCGGGTTGCCGCTGGCCGGGACGGCTCGGACCAGTCCCTTTGCCATCGAGAAGGTGCTTTCCAGAACCACCGGCGAGATGGCCACGATGCTGGCCGCGCCCTCTGAAATGCGATACCAGGGCACTCCGGTGCTTTCGATGGCCCTCACGCTCACCGCGCTCGAGAACCCAGTGCTACCCGCTGAGTTTGAATTTGCCGTCATCGCTTCGACCGGCAAAGTACTCTATCACTCCGATCCCAGCCGGGCGCTGGTGGAGGATCTGTTTGCCGAATGTTCCGACATACCGGAGTTAGTACAGGTGGTGGAGCGGCGAGCCGTGGCCAGTTTTACCAGTAACTACTCCGGCGCGGCTCACCGGATGTTGGTGACGCCCTTGCCCGGACTGGAAGAGGTGCCCTGGACTTTGGTGGTGTTCCGAAAGTTGGAGCCCATCCGGGTGATCCGGGCCCAGGCGATGTTTGGTGCGGTGGCGTTGTTTGGCTGCTATGCCGTGGCGGTGCTGGCCATTGCCGTATGCGTTCTGTATCCATTCGCCCGATGGCGGCAGCGGTTTCAGGCAAAGTTGTTGTTGGAGGCGGCCTGGT
>JBIKMK010000124.1:0-9200 GCA_044359315.1 Bryobacteraceae bacterium
GCAAACAGATTGATCGGCGCGCGGCCCGGTTGACCCTGGGTTTTGCCCTGGCGCTGGTAGCCGCAGGTGGCAGTACTGGACTTTACATTTTGATGGCCAGGTAACGTACCTGCAAGTGCGGCTTGAGCGGCCGGTTCCCTGGTGGGGCCGGGAGTGCATCGGGCACGGCTTGAAAACACGACAAAGTTGGTTCCGAAGGAAGTTAGTTTGATGACGAATATTTTTGTTGGTAACTTGAGTTTCCAGACGACGCAGGACGAACTGCAAACGGCTTTTGCCAGTTTCGGTACGGTCGAGCGCGTCAACATCGTAATGGACCGCGACAGCGGTCAACCGCGCGGCTTCGCGTTCGTCGAAATGACGGATCGCTCAGCTGCTGAAGCAGCGATTAATCGCTTGAACGGATCCGACATGAATGGCCGGAGCCTGAACGTGAACGAAGCCCGGCCCAAGACGGCTGGCGGCGGCGGTGGTGGCCGTGGCGGTGGTGGCGGCGGCCGTTGGTAGTCTAACCCGGGCCCTCGGGCCTGGATGTTGACCTGACCCTCACAAAAGCTGGCTCCAAGCGGAAACGCGCGGGGCCAGCTTTTGTGCGTTGAGGCGGGTGTCCCTGCCCCTGGCTCCAGATCGGCCTCATCCCCTGGTCTATCAATCAGCGAGACTGGGTAGACCACCATGGATTCCTACCGCCCGGCACCAGCCGGCTATCTTGAACAACGCAGTCTCAGGCGGCACGCCCGGATCCTGCACCTGTGGGCCATGGGCGTCGGCGCGGTCATCTCGGGTGACTTCTTTGGCTGGAACTTTGGTCTCCAGTATGGCTTTCAGGCGATGCTGGGCGCGCTGGTAATCGCCACGGTGCTCTACGCCGGGCTTTGCTTCTCGATTGCCGAGATGGCCGCCGCGCTGCCGCACACCGGTGGGGCCTACTCTTTTGCCCGAACCGCCATGGGCCCCTGGGGCGGCTTCATCACCGGCTTGGCCGAGAACATGGAATATGTCCTCACGCCCGCCGTCATCGTGGTGGGCATCGGCGGTTATCTCGGCGCAATCTTTGGCGCTCCGGCCTCGATGGCTCCCTTCTGGTGGCTGCTCTGCTACGCCGTTTTTGTGGGCCTAAACTGCTGGGGGGTGGAGCTTTCGTTCCGCTTCTCGGTGGTGGTCACCGTTGCGGCGCTGGTGGTGCTGGGTGTCTTCTACGGGTTGGCCTTTACGCGGCTTGATCTTCCCCGGTGGTCGGTGGGTGGCAGCGGCACGCCGCTGGATGCACTTCCCTTTGCCATCTGGTTTTATCTGGCCATTGAGCAGTTGCCGCTAGCCGCTGAAGAATCGCACGACCCCACCCGCACACTGCCCCGTGGACTGCTGGCCGGCTTTGCCACGCTGGTGGTGCTGGCATTTGCCACGCTGTTGGCAAGCTCAGGCGTCGCGCCCGGGGCGGCCGTGATCGCCAAATCAACTGAGCCGCTGCTCGATTCGTTCCAGGGCATTCTGGGCAAAGGGCTGAACACCAGCCTGCTGGGTGCGGTGGCCTGCATTGGCCTGGTCTCCAGTTTTCACACCATCATCTTTGCCTATGGCCGGCAGATCTATTCTCTGTCGCGGGCGGGCTACTTGCCCACCAGCCTTTCACTCACCCATCCCCGCCGCCGCACGCCGATCCGGGCCATGGTGGCCGGGGCGGCACTGGGCTTTCTGGCGGCACTGGTGGTGCATCTCTCCCCACAGGATTCGCCCGTCGGGGCCGTGCTGCTGAACATGACCGTCTTCGGCGCGGTGCTGGCCTACGTGCTGCAAATGGGCTCCTATCTGGCCCTGCGCTGGCGCTTTCCCCAACTCCACCGCCCCTACCGCAGCCCGCTGGGTATTGCGGGCGCGGTGGTTTCGATGGCCATCAGTCTGGTGGTGCTGGCGAAGCTGGTGCAAAACGGGGTGCTGGGTCCGATAATCTGGATGGGATTGGGGATCGCCTACTTCGCCTTCTATGCGCGGAAGCGTCTGATTCTAGCTCCCGAGGAAGAGTTTGCCCAGCACGCCAACACTCAAAACACTACTGGCTCACGCTAGCCCTCTGCGTTCGGGCGACGTCCTGGCGGGCGTCGCCGCTGAAACCGAACAGCAGCGGGTGCGGGCGCAGATGGCGCTGGCCGATGTGCCGCTGAGACGCTTTCTCTCAGAAGCGGTCATCCCGTATGAAGATGATGAAGTCACCCGGTTGATCATTGATGCCCACGATGCCGCCGCGTTCGCACCGATCGGGCACTTCACCGTCGGCGGCTTCCGTGATTGGTTGCTATCACCGCTGGCCAATGCCACCACGCTAGCGGCACTGGCACCCGGGTTGATGCCCGAGATGGTGGCGGCGGTTTCCAAACTGATGCGCGTGCAGGACCTGGTGCTGGTGGCGTCCAAATGCCGCGTGGTGACAAAATTCCGCAACACGCTGGGCTTGGCCGGCCGCTTTGCCACCCGCATTCAGCCCAACCACCCAACGGATGACCCGCGGGGCATCCTCGCCAGCACCATCGACGGTTTACTGCTGGGCGCGGGCGACGCCGTGATCGGCGTCAATCCGGTGGCCGAAGATGTCGGCTCCGTCTCCTCGATTCTCCACCTGCTGGACAGCTTCCGCCGCCAATACGACATCCCCACCCAGATCTGCGTGCTGGCCCACGTCACCACGCAGCAGCGGGCCATGGAGCAGGGTGCGTCGGTCGATCTGTTGTTCCAGTCCGTGGGCGGAACCGAAGCGCTGAACCGCTCCTTCGGCGTGTCGTTGAGCCTGCTGGATGAGGCCTGGCAGCAGACGCTGGAACTGAAACGCGGCACCGTCGGCGACAACGTCACCTATTTTGAGACCGGGCAGGGCAGCGCGCTATCCGCCAACGCGCATCACGGCGTCGACCAACAAACGCTGGAGGCGCGGGCCTACGCTGTCGCGCGCCGCTACCGGCCACTGCTGGTGAATACCGTGGTGGGTTTCATCGGCCCCGAGTATCTCTACAACGGCAAGCAGATCACCCGAGCCGGCCTGGAGGATCACTTCTGCGGCAAACTGCTAGGGCTGCCGATGGGCTGCGACGTCTGCTTCACCAACCACGCCGAGGCAGACTTTGACGATCTCGACACGCTGCTCACTCTGCTCGCCACCGCCGGCTGCAATTATGTGATGGGTGTGCCCGGCGGGGACGACACGATGTTGAGCTATCAGTCCACCTCCTTCCATGACGCGCTCTATGTACGTCAACTGCTGGGGTTGAAGCCCGCACCTGAATTCGAAGCCTGGCTGAGCCGGGCCCCGGAGCGCGAATGGCGAATGATCTCTTAACCCGCCTGCAGGCGCTGACGGATTCCCGGATCGGGCTGGAACGTGCCGGTGGGTCACTCATCACCCCCGATTGGCTGGCCCTTCGCGCGGCTCACGCCGCCGCCCGCGATGCCATTCACGCCACCAGCGGACAGCCCGACATCCCTCCGCCCGTGCTGTATGTCCACAGCCGCTGCCAGAACCGTCAGCAATACCTGCTCCGGCCGGACCTGGGGCGGCGCTTGGCCGATCACACCGAACTGCCTTCAGGCCCGTTTGATGTGGCCCTGGTGGCCGCCGATGGCTTGTCGCCGCTCGCCGTCGCGCGCCATGCCGGTCCCCTGGTAGGCGCACTTCGGAACCTTTTGGCCGAAGCGCAACTGACGGTTAGTCCGGTCATCCAGGTCTCGCAAGGCCGCGTAGCCATTGGCGACGAGATTGGCGAGCGGCTGCAGGCGCGTCTGGTCGTCCTGCTGATCGGCGAGCGCCCCGGTCTATCGGCGGCCGACAGCCTGGGTGTCTATCTCACCTATGCGCCCTGCGTCGGCCGCACCGATGCGGAGCGCAACTGCATCTCAAACATCCGCTCGGGCGGCCTCGACATTCCACTGGCGGCCCGCCGCACCATGGCCTTGATCCAGGCGGCCTTGGCGCGGCAACTAACCGGTGTGGCCTTGAAAGAGTCAGCCCAAACTCTGACCGCGCCTACCGCTCCGGCCCTGACTGAATCTGCGGCCGCCCCAGCTCAGGCCGACTAGCCCCGCCGCCAGCGACCCGCTGTTCGGTCCGCTCGATCAGCCGCAACCACAGCTTCTCCGGGTCCACGGCAAAAACCAGGTCCGCGGTGGCCGCCACGACATGCCACGCACCCAGCCGCACCTCGTTCTCTAACTGGCCCGGACCCCACCCGGCGTAGCCCTGAAACACCCGATACTCCCGCGCCGAGTTCAACTGCGCGCGCTCGCTCATCAGGTAGACGTCCTCCACAATGGCCTTCTCGTCCGGCTTCTTCTTCGGATTCCGGAGCAGGGCATAGACCTGGCGAGGGCTTACCGGGCCGCCCTGATAAACCGTCCCTTTCAGGTCACTGATGATGGCGGAGATCTCGCGCTCGGTCGCCCGGTTTAGAATCAACCCCATCGCGCCCTGTTCCGAATGCCGCACCACCAGCACCACGGAGGCGGCAAAGTTGGGGTCGGTCAACTCGTGGCGCGCAACCAACAGGCTGCCCGTGGCCAAGCGATCCTGCGCGACCACCGAGACGGTCCATAGCAGCCAGCTCAGGCGCATCATGCCTGATACTCTACGCCAAGCAGGTGCCCGTGTAGAAGGCGGGCGCTGCCCCCGCATCCCATCTCCACCAATGCCGTACGCTGGTTGTCTATGGAGTACACCCCAATTGATCATCCTTAACGCCAGCAATGCCGACCAGGTCGCTTCGGCCTCGACGCTGGAAGTCCTGCTGGGCGAACCGAGCCGCCGCATGATGATCTTCTCGGGCATTGCGCGGCCGGAGATCCGCGTCAATAACGATGAAGAGACCTATAGCAACGAGGTGATCGTCAAGCTGGGTCCAGTTGTGTCGCATCTGGAATCGGCCGTGGCGGAAGTTGGGTTAGCCAGCATCGGCAACGATGAGACTGCGTTCACGTTCACGCTCAGCACCGCGCGGGTGGAGGTTGAGCCGGCCACGGGCCAATTGCAGCTTCGCGTGATGACCGAGTTGCGCGGAGAAGATACTTGGCTCCACCGGTTCAGCTACCAGATCGTCGCCCACGTCGTGAAGGCCGCTGCCCGGATCTCGGGCACCATCCGCCTCCCGCACGAAATTCTGGATGCCCGCCAGTTTCCCGCAGCTGAAGTGGCCTCCTGGTTTCGCGTGACGGCCAACCGCGTGGATTCCCTCCCGGCGGGTGGTTTCTCGTTTGAACAGCTGGTGCCTCTGGCCGCCGCCCGGTTTGGCGATGTACGGCATGACGACCTGGATAGCTACGTCGACTACACCATCGACGGCTGCCCCTTCGCGCTGCCTTTGCGGGTCACTTGTGATCCTGGCCCCACGCTGCAGCGGGCGGGTGCCACCTTCGTCCAAGTGTCCGGACCGCGGCCCGTCTTCCTCAGTAACGTGGAACCCGAAGCCAACGGCGTCGATTTCGCCGCCGCCCGAGCGGTGATCCGGTAGCCATGCCCATCTACCCGGTTCCCCAACCTGTCTTCACGGAATTCATCCGGATCCCCGCCGCTGGTCCGGACCCCTGCAACACGCTTGCTTTCCTGCGCTGCTCCGGAGGAGCCGTGGCCACGCCACCCACTCCCGGCCGCGGCGGCCTGCGCGCCGGATTCCGCTTTGAGACGCGATTCCGCATCGACGGCTTCCAGCAGTCTAAGTACAACTGGTACCTGGCGAACACTCTTGTTTCCGCCACCGCCCACCTGCGCGACATCCGCGCCAGCACGGACATGACGTTTCAGCTCTCGGTCGAATCGGTGACGCCGCACCTGAGCCCGGACGGCGTCATTGGTTTTGATTGCCAACTGGTGGGCGAAGGGGAGGTGAACGAAGAAGTCCATGTGGGCTACGGCGTCTCCGCGTATGTCCTGCTCTATGAGCCACGGGTGGAGCTGCCGCGCCCCGGCGTCTTCAGCCAACGCCTCAACCGGCCCGATCAACTGGCACCGCTGACGCGCATGTCTCAATCCGGCCCGGGCTGGACCACGGTCCGGCGGGCGACGATGGTTGCACCAGCGCCTAAGCCCTGCGACTAGTTGTAGGGCAGATGTATTCTGGTCGGCCAGATGGCTCAGCCCAGGATCTTATACGTCACCATCCCGAACGCCGCCAGCCGCTTCTTGGCGTCCTTCACCTCGACGCTGGCCACGGTCAGCGAACTGCCGGCCCGGAGCACTTTGGCCCGGGCCGTCACCTTGCCCTCGGTCAGCGGCAGAAAGTAGCTTAGCTTCAAGCTGACCGTGGTCGCCCGCTTGCCAGTGACGTGCATCGTGGCCACTCCGGCCGCGACATCGATTAGCGTGGCGGTCACACCGCCGTGCAGCGTACCCCAGGCATTCCGCAAGTCCTCGCGGAACTGGCAGACCACCGTCACTCCGTCCTTGTGGGCGGCCGTCACCTTGATCCCCAGCAATTCGTTGAACGGTGTCGTGAAATCTCTTACATTTGTATTCTTCATGATTGGTTTGAAACGGCCGATGAACTCCCAGAGGCTAGAATAAAGGGCATATGTGCGGAATCGTAGGCTACATCGGTGATCGGAAAGCAGTCCCCATTATCCTTGATGGACTGAAGCGGCTGGAATACCGGGGGTACGACTCGGCCGGTATCGCCGTACTGAATGGTCAGGATAACCTGTCTGTCCGCCGCGCTTCCGGCAAGCTGCGCAACCTGGAAGACGTCATCCAGGCCAGCCCCATGGACGGATTGTATGGCATTGGTCATACGCGCTGGGCCACCCACGGCCGGCCAACCGAAGAGAACGCCCACCCGCACCGCGATTCCAAGGGCAATATCGTCGTCGTCCACAACGGCATCGTCGAAAACTACCTGACGCTGAAGCATGAGCTGCAGAGCGAAGGCCACGTCTTTGCGTCCGAGACCGACACGGAAGTCATCGCCCACCTGATCGAAAAACATTTCACGGGCAATCTGGAAGAGGCCGTGCGCGCCGCCGTCAAGCGCATCACCGGTGTGCTGGCGATCTCTGTCATCTCCAAGCTGGACCCGCAGAAGATCGTCGCCGCCCGCCAGGGCCCGCCCGTCGTCGTGGGCATCGGCCAGAACGAATACTTCGTCGCCAGCGACATCCCGGCCATCTTGAGCCACACCCGCGACATGTTCTTCCTGCAGGACGGCGACATGGCCATCCTGACGCCCCACGGTGTCCACCTCACCGACTTTGAGGGCAAGACCGTGCGCCGCCAGCTCCAGCACATCCTCTGGGACCCGATCATGGCGGAAAAGGGCGGCTATAAGCACTTCATGCTCAAGGAGATCTTTGAGCAGCCGCGCGCCATCCGGGACACCATGCTGGGCCGTATCGGGCAGGAAACCGGCCGCGTGTTTCTGGATGAAATGGACATTACGCCGGAGGAGTTCAAGAACTTCAAGTCCATCAAGATCATCGCCTGCGGCACCAGTTGGCATTCGGCGCTGGCCGGCAAGTTCATGATCGAGAAGCTGGCCCGGATCCCCGTGGAAGTGGACTACGGCAGCGAGTTCCGCTACCGCGACCCGATCATCACCGCCGACACGCTGACTGTCGTCATCTCGCAATCCGGCGAAACCGCCGACACCCTCGCCGCCCAGCGTGAGGCCAAGCAAAAGGGATCAAAGACGCTGGCCATCTGCAACGTCATCGGCTCCATGATCACGCGCGAAGCGGCGGGGACGTTGATGACCCACGCCGGCCCTGAGATCGGCGTCGCCTCCACCAAGGCCTTCACCGGCCAGTTGACCGCTCTGTTTGTCCTGGCCGTCTACCTGGGCCAGGTGCGCGGCGTGCTCAGCGATGAAGAGTCGATGCGGCTGACGCAGGAAGCGCTGAAGCTGCCTTCGAAGATGGAACGAATCCTATCGGAAGAGGACATTTACGAGGAGCTCACCAAGCGCCTGCACCGCGCCAAGGACTTCTTGTTCCTGGGCCGCGGCATCCACTTCCCGATTGCACTTGAAGGGGCACTGAAGCTGAAAGAGATCAGCTACATTCACGCTGAAGGCTACCCGGCTGGGGAAATGAAGCACGGCCCCAATGCCTTGATCGACGAGAGCCTGCCGGTGGTGGTGCTGTGCGCCTATGACCCCAATAGCGCCGAAGGCCGCCAGCGCTACGAGAAGACGCTATCGAACATCCAGGAAGTCAAGGCCCGCTCCGGCATCGTCGTCGCCATTGCTAACAAGGGCGACGAAGAGATCGGCAAGGTGGCCGATCACGTCATCCGCGTCCCACCCACGGACGAAATTCTGCTGCCATTGCTCGAAATTGTGCCGCTACAGTTACTGGCCTACCATATCGCCGTCCGCCTGGGCTGCGATGTGGATCAGCCCCGCAATCTGGCCAAATCGGTCACCGTGGAATAGCGTTCCTGTCTCACGGGAGGGGAATCCCAAAATCGGTAGCCTCATCCGCTCGGGTGAGCTTACCCGCTTTGATTCATAGTGTTAGGCCCACTGCGGTCTTGGGCTGACCTCCCGAAAATCATAAGTCTTTACAAAACTTACCGAATGCTTGACACACTAGTTCTGCGAAGCGCAAAATCGCTAAAGGACTGCGCTTGCGCAGCCACGGGATTTTGCGACTTCAATTTCAGTTGAAGGAAGGGGTTCATATGGTTCTAGCGCGTTTTTGCGCTCTCCTGCTCGTGCTTTCATTAGCCGGGCTTTCCGCCTACGCTCAGGTGCTCTACGGCACGCTGGTAGGCAATGTGACGGATCCGCAGCAGGGTGCGGTGGCGGGCGCAACGGCGACCTTGTCCAACAAGGCCACCGGCTTCACTCAGGAAACCAAGGCCGACGACCGCGGCGCCTACGAGTTCCGCAACGTGCCGCCCGGTGCCTACGACCTGAAGATCACCGCCGCTGGGTTCTCGTCGTTTGAGGCCACCCAACTGAACATCGTGGCGAACAACATCTCCCGCGTCGACGCTGGCCTGAAGGTCGGTAACGTCAGCGAAGTGATCACGGTGGGCGCGGAAGCTGCACAGTTGCAGACCGACAAGTCGGACATCCACACCGACGTCGGCTCCAAGCAGTTGACGGAAATCGCCATCGGCGGTTACCGTAACTTCCAAACCATCATTGACTTTATTCCGGGTTCCACGCCGTCGGCGTTCCAGAACGCCTCCACCGACACCCCCGGCCGCGCCTTGACCACCAACGTCA
>JBIKMK010000755.1:0-2542 GCA_044359315.1 Bryobacteraceae bacterium
ATCGGCAAACTGCTCGATGGCATCGGCGCAGGCCGCATCACTATCGGCGGCGGTGGTGCCGATATCAGCCCCATCATGCGTGAAGGCGTCCCCGGCATCGGTCTGCAAACCGTGGGCACGCACTATTTCGACTGGCACCACACGCACGCCGACACGCTCGACAAAGTGGACCCGATGGAGTTCAAAAAGTGCACCGCGGCGCTGGCCGTGATGGCCTACGTGCTGGCCGACATGCCGGGCAAGCTGGTGGAGTAGCGGTTTCGAGCTTTGGTCGCTAAATGGCAGCGTTTGAAGGAGAACTCATGGCAAAACGGCTACTGCAGATCCCGTTGGTCATGGCAACTCTATCAGCGTCACTAACGGCAGAGCAGCTTGGCGCAATCGAGTTCTTCGGCTACCAGGGAATGGATTTGGCCGCCGTTCGCCACGCACTCACGGTACATTCCGGCGACTCGTATACGGTAGAAACGAAGGATCTGGTGAGCCGCGTCGTTCTGAAGGCCACGGGCAAGCCTCCTACTGACATCGCTGCCATCTGTTGCGATGCGGAGGGCAGGCGATTGCTGTTTATTGGCTTGGCTGGCGCCACCAGCAAGCCGCTCACGTTCAATCCGGTGCCTTCGGGGAGTTCGCGTCTGCCACCGGAGTTCGTGATGCTCTACCAACGCGTTGACCGCGCCATCGAGGCCGCAGTTCGCAAAGGCGGCACCGCAGCCGAGGAAGACGATTCGCAGGGCTATGCCTTGATCAAGGATCCAGCGGCCCGTTCTCTCCAACTCGCCGCACGTCAATGGATACTGAAGAACGAAAAGAAAATCTATGATGTCTTGGCTCACTCATCCGATGCCGCCCACCGCCGCATCGCCAGCGATGCTTTGGGTTACGGTCAGCAAAATCCACTCCAACTTGAAGCCCTGCTGCGGGCCAGTCGCGATTCCGACGATGAGGTCCGAAACAATGCCACTCGAGCTTTGGGAGTTTTGGTAAAGGCGGACGAACGCAAGGCCGCAACGGTTCCTCCCGACTTCTTCATTCAGATGCTGAACGCCGGAACCTGGACGGACCGCAATAAGGGCGCTGCGCTGTTGCTTCAGTTGACCGTGAGCCGCGACCCAAAGCTGCTGGCGCAGATCCATGCGGGAGCCTTCGATTCATTAGTGGAGATGGCCTCATGGAGGGGCCTGAGCCATGCCTATTTCGCCCGAATGGTGCTCGGCCGCGTGGCCGGCGTTGCTGAGAACCAACTAGGCGAACTAGCGTCACAGGGGTCGGCCAAACAACTGCTCGATGCGGTGCGTGCACGCCAGTAGGTGCCTACTCCGCCCGTAACACTTCCAGCGGCTTCTGGCCCAAAATCCGAGCGCTTGCCGCCCAACCGGCGATGTTGGCGATCACCGCGGTCAGCACCACGGCCACCAGAATCGACGGCGCGTTGAACTTCCATTCGCCCTTGAAGAACTGCACCAACACCAGATTGGCGAAGCCGCTGGCCAGCAGGCTGCCCATCAGCCCGGCGGTGGCTCCCAGAATCGAGAACTCGGCCGAGAAGATGCGGGAGACGCGCTTGCGGGTGGCGCCCAGCGTCTTCAGGATCACCACTTCCCGGATGCGGCGGAAGCGCGTGCCGGCCACGCTGGAGGCCAGGATGATCACCCCGGCCATGATGGCGAACGTCGAGATGAAGCGGATCACCAGCGCGATCTGGTCCACCACTTCCTGCACGGTCTGGATGACATCAGCGACGTTGATCACGCTGACGGTGGGGAAGCGCTGATAGAGGCTCTGTTGGAGGTTGGCGACGGCGCTGGGCTGCATGCGGAGCGCGCTGTAGTAAATGGTCGGCAGCCCGGCAACGCTTTCCGGCGTGAACAGGAACTCCGTATTGGATCCCGGTCCCACGGCCAAATTTCGATAGACCACGGCCACCCGGGCCAGCACCGTCTTGCCCGACGACACAAACTCAATCTCGGTGCCGGGTGAGACCTTCAGTACCTTGGCCGCATCGTCGCTAATCGCCACCAATCCGGCGACGGACTTGGTCCACCACGCACCGCTTACCACCTGGGTCTGCTTGGGTGCTTCGGTGACGTAGGAGACGTTGCGGGATTGGCGGAAGCGGCGTTGAAAGCCCTTCAAGTCCATCGTCTCAACAGGCTGGCCATTCACCTTCACGACGCGCGCGGCAATGGAGGGGATCAGCTCCGGTGCCTTGTCCAGGCCGGGTTGCTGCTTCACCAGCTCCGTCACGCCGTCCTTCTGCGCTTGCTGGATGTCGATGAGAAAGACGTTGGGCATCCCCGGAGGTGCTGAGGCGGCGATCTCGGAAAGAATCGATTGCTGCACCAGATAGATGGTCACCGTGAACATCACGCCCAAACCCAGCGCCACCAGCACCGCTCGGGCCTGGTTGCCAGGGCGGTAAAGATTTGCCATTCCATGACGCCAGTTGGCGGGCAATGTGCGGATCTTGACAACCATCTTCAGCCCGCGCAGCAACAGTGAAGCTACCCCCGCCAACACGCCCAGCGCCACCGCCAAGCCA
>JBIKMK010000125.1:0-9197 GCA_044359315.1 Bryobacteraceae bacterium
CTGGCGCAGCAGACCGCGGCCGCCACGGAAGACATCCGCCAGCGCATCAGCACGGTGCAGGGTGCCACCAATCAAGGCATCACGGATGTGGAACGCGTCTCGGCGGTGATCGGCGAAGTGAATGCCATCGTGACGTCCATCGCGGCAGCCATTGAGGAGCAAGCCGTGGTCACCAAGGACATCGCGCGCAACATCGGCCAGGCTTCCAGTGGCGTGCAAGAAGCCAGCAACCGCGTGTCGGAAAGCTCCCAGGCATCGCACGAGATCGCGCGGGACATTGTGGTGGTGAACCGGGCGGCGGGCGACATGGCCTCCAGCGGCGACGCACTGCGCTCGAGCATCGCGGAGATGGCCGCGGTCTCGGAGCAACTGGAGCGGGCGGCCAGCCGGTTCCATGTGTAGGCCTCGGGCCAAGGGAAGTTCAAGCCAAGGGAAATCGAACAATGCGGAGATAGGCCGCCGGAGTGGAATGGTGGTGGACCGATGAGCACGCGCGTTCTGGTGGTGGACGATACCAGCCTGTTCCGGCGTGTCATCACGGATGCCCTGGCCGGCATCCCTGGTGTGGAAGTGGCGGGCTCAGCCAGCAATGGAAAGCTGGCGTTGTCACGGTTGGAGGCCCTGAAGCCGGACCTGATGACGCTGGACCTGGAGATGCCGGAGATGGGCGGCCTGGAAGTGCTGGAGGCCATGAAAGCGGCTTCCTTCGCGACGCAGGTGCTGGTGCTGAGTTCCCACACAACGCGTGGCGGCGCAATGACGGTGAAGGCGCTGGAGCTGGGCGCATTCGACTTCATCACCAAGCCGCAGGGCGGCACGGCGGAAGAGAATTTGCTCCAACTGCGGGAGCGCATGGTGCCGATCCTGCGCGCCTTTGAGCGCCGCCGCGAGATCCGCGACATCTTGAAGTCCGGAGCGAGGCTACCCCTGACGGGGACCAAACTGGCGGGAAGCACGCTGCCGGACGCAGTTCCAGGGTCCGTGACGCCGCCTCTCGCCCGGCCGACAGTTGAAGCCGCCAGTGCCAACCGATCCCACCGGCGCACGGGATCGCCCATTGTCGTGATCGGTGTTTCCACCGGGGGCCCGGCCGCGCTGGCGGAGGTTCTGCCCGCCTTGCCCAGCCGCCTGGCCGCGCCGGTCTTCATCGTGCAGCACATGCCGGCGCTGTTCACGCTGCCACTGGCGCAGAGCCTCCAGAGCAAGTCGGCAATCCAGATCAAGGAAGCCAGCGACGGCGAGATTGCGGTGGCGGGTTGTGCCTACATTGCTCCTGGCGGCCGCCAGATGAAGGTGGCGCCGACGCCGGCCGGTGAGATCCAGATCCGGGTGAATGATGATGCGCCGGAGAACAACTGCCGCCCCTCGGTGGACTACCTGTTCCGGTCGGTCGCGCTGCACTTCCCGGGCCGGGCGATTGCGGCCATCCTGACGGGCATGGGCAATGACGGGGCGCAAGGCCTGAAGATGCTGAAGCGCGGAGGCTGCTACAGCATTGCCCAGGATGAGGCAAGTTGCGTGGTGTTCGGGATGCCGCGGGAGGCCATTCTGACGGGCCTGGTGGACGCGGTGGTGCCGCTGAAAAACATTGCTCCGGCATTGATGCGGGCCATCGAAGAGGCCGCGCCATGATCCGGCTGTTGGCGGAAGAGCGGGCGGTGGTGGCGCAGTACATCTATTCGCTGTGCGCGATCACGCTGGATCAATCCAAGGACTATCTGATCGAGGGCCGCCTGAGTCCCGTGGCTGAACAAGCGGGCTGCCGGAGCTTTCTGGAACTGGTCAACCGTGCCCGCGCGGATGCCACCGGCGCGCTGAAGCGTTCGATCATCAACGAGATCACCACCAACGAGACGTTGTTCTTCCGCGACTCCTCACCGTTTGATCTGTTGCGGTACAAGATCATCCCCGAGGTGATCGACCGCCGCGCGAAGACCAGCCAGCGGGTGCCGTTGCGCATCTGGAGTGCGGCTTGCTCCACGGGCCAGGAGATCTACAGCATCGCCATGGTGCTGGCGGAACTGTTGGGTGATCTCAGCCGCTATCAGATCCGCCTGGTGGGCACTGATATTTCCGATCAAGCGGTGGCCAAGGCCAGTGCCGGCATTTTCAGCCATCTGGAAGTGTCGCGCGGCCTGGTGGATTCCGCCCGGGCCAAATACTTTGTCTCCCATCCGGAGGGCTGGAAGATCTGCGATGAATTGCGCAGCCTGGTGACGTTCCGGCGGTTGAACCTGATGGAGGACTTCTCATCGGTGGGCAAGTTCGACGTCGTGTTCTGCCGCAATGTGGCGATCTACTTTAATGAGCCGGACCGGGCTTCGCTGTTCAACCGGATTGAGCAACGGATGGAATCAGACGGGTACCTGGTGATTGGGTCAATGGAATCGCTGAGCGGCTTGTGCCCACAGTTTGAATCCAAGCGCCACCTGCGGTCGGTCTACTACCAAAGCAAGACCGCCGCCCTGGTCAACGCGCCCGCCACCAGCGCACCCAGCCTGATGGCCCTGTCGCGCCTGGCCTCCTCTCCGGCGGCACCCGCGACGACGCGCCCAGCGGCCAGCACCGCCGGGCGGCCCGCACTCACGTTCGGGAGCCGCAAGTGAACTCCCATACCCCGTCTGACGCGAGCCGTTCGCCGCTGGAACCCTCGGCGGAGCGGCTCCAACAATTGGAGGCTCGCATTGCGGAACTGGAGCAGGCAAATGCGCGCCTGTCCCAGGTGATGAACGCCGCGAACCTGGTGTCCGTGATTGCCACTGATACCGCCGGAATCATCACCCTGTTCAACGCCGGTGCGGAGCGCATGTTGGGCTATCGGGCGGCGGAGGTGGTGGGCCAGCGCACGCCCAACTTTATCCATTGCCCCGTTGAGGTGGAGCAGCGGGCAGAGCAGATGTCGCGCGAACTCGGCCGTCCCATCGGAGTCCGGGAAGTGTTCCGGGAGCCCGCTCGCAGAGGCTTGCTCGGCCAGTCGGAATGGACTTATGTACGCAAGGATGGCTCCCGCTTTCCGGTGGAACTGGGCGTGACCGAAGTGCGCGATCCCGCCGGAACCGTTGTGGGCTACCTGGGCATCGCCAGCGACCTCTCGGAGCGGAAGCGGCAGGAAGGCCAGTTGCAAGCAGCGATTGCGACCGCCGAAGCCGCCACGTTGGCCAAGAGTGAGTTTCTGGCCACCATGAGCCATGAGATCCGGACCCCGATGAACGGCATCCTGGGCATGGCCAGTCTGCTACTGGCCAGTGATCTGAACCCGCGCCAGCGCAAGCGGGCCGAGACACTGCGGGACAGCACAGAGGCATTGCTGACCGTGCTGAACGACGTCCTGGATTTCTCGAAGATCGAAGCCGGGAAGATGACGCTGGAGGGGGCCCCGTTCGACCTGCGCACCGTGGCCGAAGGGGTGGCCGACCTGATGGCGGTGCGGGCTCAAGAAAAGGGGCTGGAACTTACCTGTTTGATTGAGCGGCCGGTGACCACGGCCGTGCTGGGTGACGCGGCCCGCCTGCGCCAGATGATGCAGAATCTGGTGGGTAACGCGGTGAAGTTTACCGACACGGGGGACATCCGTTTGCGGCTGCGGCTGGGTGCCCTGCCCACCGGAGAGAAGACCGGGCGGCAACTGGTCCGCTTTGAAGTTTCCGATACCGGCCCCGGTATCCCGCCGGAGAAGCAGGCCGAACTGTTCCAGCGGTTTCACCAGGTGGATGCCTCAACAGCGCGCCGCCATGGAGGCACGGGCCTGGGCCTGTCGATCGTGCAGGGTCTGGCGGGAGCGATGGGTGGCACGGTGGGGTTTGAGAGCACCGTGGGCCAGGGCTCCACGTTCTGGTTCCAGGTGGAACTGGCAACACAACCCGAGTCTGTCCGGCCGCCGGCCTTGTCACTGGTCGGCAAGCGGATTCTGTTGGGCGGGCACACCGGGGCCGGGATGCATCTGCTGACCGAGCTGCTGGAGTTCTGGCAGTGCGAGGTGGTGGTGGAACCCGATGCGGGTGCCGCGCTCAACTATCTCCGCAGTGCCGAGGCGCGGGTGGACGCGGCCGTGCTGGACCTGCGCAGTGCTTCGAGCGGTAGCCGCAACCTGGAACCGCGCCTTTATGAGGACATCCGGCTGGACCGCATACCCGTGGTCCTGCTGACGCCACTGCGCCTGATCAGCGGGGCTGAGGGGCAACAGAACCGGACGGCCTACACCGGACGGGTGAGCAAGCCGGTGAAGCAAGGCGAACTGGGGGCAGCCTTGGCCGCCGCGTTCGGCAAGACCCAGTCAAACGGTCTGCCCAAGCGCCCGCCTGCGGCCGATCTGCGAGAAGCTGCGGCCGATCTGCGAGAAGCGGCGGTGCCCAGCAAAAGCGCAGTTTCGGGCACAGCCACGGGGCTGAGAATACTGCTGGTGGAAGACAATCTGGTGAATCAGGAGGTGGCCTTAGGGATGTTGGAGGGTTGGGGCTATTCGGTGGACATCGCGGGCGATGCGAGTGCCGCTTGGCCGCTGCTGCTGCGCCAGTCCTATGCCGCTGTGCTGATGGACTGTCACTTGCCGGGAGTGGATGGTTACGAGTTGACGCGCCAGATCCGGGCGTCGTCCAGTGCTGACCTGGACCCCATGGTGCCGGTGATTGCGATGACCGCCAATGCGCTGGCTGGCGACCGCGACAAGTGCCTGGCCGCGGGCATGGACGACTACCTCTCCAAACCAATTCGTTCCCAGCAGTTGGCGGCGGCACTGCAACACTGGACGCGGCCCCGGCCCGCCACGAACGTTCTTGAAACCACACCGCCGGTACCGGCTTCGCCGATCACTTCACCCATACAAGATTCACCAACCGTTATGTCTCACACCACTGTTTCCATCGACCCTGGCTTTGACGCGGATGACTTACTTGACCGGATGATGGGCAGTGACGACTTAGCCCGGCGGGTGGTGAGCATGTTCGTGAAAGATACACCCCACCAACTGGCCGCCTTGGCCAAAGCCATCCAGGAAGCGAATCACCAGAATGCGCGCCTGATTGCCCACTCCATCAAGGGTTCGGCGGCCAACATCGGGGGCCAGTCTCTCTGCCGAGTCGCCGGGCAGATGGAGAAACTGGGGGAGGCCGGCGATCTGGCGGCCGTCGAAGGGATGATGCCGGTGCTGACAGCCAACTTTGACGCTCTGCTGCCGCTGCTTGAGGAGTTCAACGAGCAGTGAGGCCGGTGTTCTTTTGAGAAGACTGAAGGCTGGGCAACAAAATTTCACCCTCATTGACGACGACTTCAGCCACGTGCTAGCCTAGGCATTCCTCGGGTGCCCATTGGGGCATAACAGGGAAGCCGGTGAGATTCCGGCGCGGTCCCGCCACTGTGAAGAAGGGTGACCGCCTCATCAAGCCACTTGGGAGTTGATTCCAGGGAAGGCGAGGCGGCATTTGCAGGCTCCTCCTGCTCCTTTTAAGCCAGGAGACCTACCAGGGGAATGAAGGCTGACTTTCTGCGGAGAACGGAAAGAATGCGACTTGATTCCATTCCTATCAATCTCGAGTTTGTTCCACGGGCGGCCTGCCCGCGGGAAGTCGGCTACCTATCTTGGGAGCCTAGACATCATGAACAGTTTTTCGACCTCGGGCGGCGGCACGACGGTTTCCGGACAGTGGCTTTCCGGCCTTAGAAGCCCGACACTGCGGGCCATCCTGATCCTGGTCAGCTTGAGCGGCCTGGCGTTGGGCCAGGGTGCGGCCTCACTGAGCGGCCTGATCCGCGACCCGCAAGGGGTGCCCGTCAAGCAGGCGCAGGTCCGGCTGTTTGAGCAAAGTGCCGGTGCGCCGCTCACCACCATTTCCGGCAGCGATGGCCGCTACGGGTTTGAGCGCCTGGCAGCGGGCACCTACGTGATCGAAGTGGAGCTGGAATTGTTCCGCACCGCCACTGGTACGGTGACCATCGCACCGGGCGGCGCAACGGCACACGACATCAAGCTGCAGTTGGCGGGCGTCAACCAGTCGGTGCTGGTAACGGCCGCCGGCGCTCCGCAGCAATTGGATGAAGTGGCCAAGGCGGCCAGTGTGATCACCGGTGAAGAGATCCAGAACCGCAACGAGTATTCGCTGGGTGAGATCCTGCGCAATACGCCGGGTATGCTGGTCACCAACAGTGGCGGACCCGGCCAGTTAACCACCATCCGCATGCGCGGCCTGCGCGCTGATTCGACCAGCGTCCTGGTGGACGGCCTCCGCCTGCGCGACACGACGACCATTTCGGCCGATTCCAGCTCTCTGTTTTCGGCGCTGAACTTCATTGCGGCGGACCGCGTGGAAGTGGTGCGAGGTTCAGGTTCCTCGCTCTATGGCACCAATGCGGTGGGAGGCGTGGTGAACGTCGTGACCCAACAAGGCGGTGGTCCGCTGCACGGCCAGTTGCAGACCGAAGGGGGCAACCTGGGCTTCTATCGGGTTCGGGGTACGCTGAGCGGCGGCGCTTTCCGCGACCGCCTGAAGTACACTGCCGGGCTGAGCCACCTGAACGTGATCCAAGGCGTCGATGGCCGCGACCCGTGGCGCAGCACCGGCGGCCAGGGTTTCCTCCGCTACGACTTTACGCCCACCATCAACCTCAGCGCCCGCCTGTGGGGCACCGACGACTTCGTGATGACCAACGTGGGCCCCTCCACCGCCGGTGTCCCCACGGCCAACTTCCCGGCCACCGGCATCATCCCCGCGCAGTTTCTTTCGCCCGCCAATGTAGCGCTGCTCAATTCCGGCGGTCGCCCGGACTACACGGGGGCGAACCTGATCCCAGGCCGCGATGACCCGGACAACCGGCGCTCGCTCGGCTTGTTGAACTCGGCTTTGGTGCTCCGCCACGCGCTGACGCCGCGGGTGAACTGGCAGGCCAGCTATCAGCGCGTCCACACGGACCGCATCTTCGAAAATGGCCCCGGAGGCGGCGGCTTCCAGCCCGTCACGTCTGATTGGAGCCTCTTCCTGGGCGACATCGACACCGCCGAACTGCGCGGCACCGCGCAACTGACACCGTGGATGAGCGTCACCGGGGGGTACGAATACGAGCGGGAAAACTATCTGACCCGGCAGGAGAATAACCTTCCCGCCCCGCGCACCGTTTCGACCCGCACCAAGATCACCCAGAGCATGAACACGGGATACGCTGCCACCCAACTGGGACTGTTGGGCCGGAAGCTCCAGATCTCGCTTTCGGGCCGCGCGCAGCAGTTCGCCCTCGCCAGGCCCGAGTTCCGGTTTACCGGGGTGGCGACAAACTATGAGCGGACACCGCTGCTGGCTCCCCCGCAGGCGCTGACCGGCGACGCCGCCGTGGCTTATTTTGTCAGTCGCACCAACACGAAACTGCGCGCGCACTTCGGCAATTCATACCGCGCACCAGGGCTTTACGAACGCTTCGGCGGCGGCTTTTCGGCCAATCCCGTCACTGGCATCGTGGGTTTCACCGCTTGGGGTGACCCGCGCCTGGCACCGGACCGCTTCAACTCGGTCGATGCCGGTGTTGACCAGTACCTGGCGTCGAACAAGATCCGTCTCTCCGCTACCTGGTTCTACACCCGCATGGTGACGTTAAGCGCCTTTGATTCCTCCGGCGTCATCCGCCCCGCGACGGACCCGTTCGGCCGGGCCAGCGGCTACATCAACGGCTCCGGCGGCATCTCCCGCGGCTTTGAATTGGGCTTTGAAGCGCGGCCCATGCGGACGCTGACCTTGAGCGGCAGCTACTCCTACACCCGGGCCAACCTGGACCGCGACTTGAGTGTGGGCGGCATCTGGCGCGTGCTCGGCGTGCCGCGCCACACGGCGTCCCTGGTCGCCACCAAGCAATGGAGCCGCCGCCTGGACACGACGGTCGATGTGTACTCCCAGGGCAGCTACCTGACGCCCTTCTTCGCCGGCGTGCGCAGCCGCGCCTTCGAGCTGCCCGGCTTCTCGAAGACCGACCTGGTGGGCAACTATCGCCTGCACCAGGGCGAAAAGAGCCTGACGCGATTGTACGTCAAAGTAGACAACCTCTTTAACCAACGTTACTACCAGAACGGGTGGCTGGCGGCGCGGGCGAATTTCGTGGTGGGGTTGGGGTTTGGGTTCTAGGGCGAGGGGCCCCTTGGTCTCCCGAGGGATGGACCCCGAGGGTTGCCCCGTTCTTTCACAACTGGATTTCCAGGGTGATTGGATTGCCGGGTGCGGCGCACGCGGCTCCAGGATTGCTACAATGGCGGCTTCATGAAAATTCTGCACGCCCTGATGCGCGCCTACGCCTACATCTATCATTTCCTGCTGGCCGCGGCTTTGACGGGAATCGCCACCGTCGCTTACCTGAGCGGGGTGCACAACATCAACACGGGCGGCATGATGAGCCTGACCGGTCTGCAACTGACGCAGTGCCTGCTGGGCATCGGGCTGATGGGAATTGTGGCGGTGTTGCTGGCGGTGTTCGGCATTTTGCGCTTCCTGTTTCCGATCTATGCCGCGGGTGCGGCCTTTACGCTGTTCCGCTGGTTTTTCGCCTCGGGCTACCGGTTTGGCAGCATGGAAGCTTTCCAGTGGGGCATCGCCCTGTTTGTGGGTGCGCTGGGCGCGCTGCTTTGTAGCTTGTTGGAGCTAAAAGCTGGCGACCGGAAGCGCTCCCGCCGCATCTAACCGCTTATGGATCGCCGCCGATTTCTTCCGCTGTTGCTGACACCCGTGGTGGGTGCCTGGGCGGAAGGCACCGGCAAAGTTCTCCGCGGCCGGCTGACCCAGCGGGAAGGCCAGGCAACCGTTTTGACGCTACCCAGCGGGCAAACCATTTCGCTGGATGGCGATGAGCCAACCCGGGGTGTCCTGAAGGATGACCGGCTGCAGGGTACCGATTTTGAAGTGCGCGGCGACTACACGCAGCCAGGCCAGTTCCAGATTTCGCCCATCCATACGCGGAGCATGTTCGTGTGGCAGAAGGGCGAGCGGCTGATGGTGACCTACTGGTGCGACATCTGCTACATCCGCACCTTTACGCCGGGCGTCTGCTGGTGCTGCCAGGACAACACACGGCTGGACCTGAAGGATCCGGATACTCCCGACCCGAAGCCGTAACGGCCGGTGGGCGAAGATCTCGCTGAAGATGGGACGGCGGAATTCCGAGCCGCGACTAGCAGGAGCGGGCTCTTCCCCAATAAGCCAATCTTCCATCCCCGAGCAAATGACCACCGC
>JBIKMK010000756.1:0-2541 GCA_044359315.1 Bryobacteraceae bacterium
GATCACGCCGCTGTTCTACACGATGCGCGAACGCGAAGAGATCCTGAAGATCTTCGAGAACTACTGCGGCGCTCGGTTGACCACCCATGCCTTCCGTATTGGCGGGTTGCAGTATCAGCTTTATGCCGGCTTTGAGGAAGAAGTCCGGGCGTTCTGCGCGATGTTTCCGGCCAAGATTGATGAGTACGACCGTCTGTTGACGGGCAACCGCATCTGGCGGGACCGCCTGGAGGGCATCGGGCTGCTGACGGTGGAAGAGTGCAAGCAGTTGGGTGTGACCGGACCGATGCTGCGGGCGTCGGGTTTGGCCTGGGACGTGCGGCGGGCGATGCCCTATTCAGGCTATCAGAACTACGAGTTTGACATCCCCACCGGTACGCGAGGTGACACGCTGGACCGTTACCTGGTCCGCATGGAAGAGATGCGGCAAAGTGTCCGGATCATCCAGCAGGCCGTGGCGCGGATTCCGGAAGGGCCCATCGTCGCGCGCGGGATGAAGGTGATCAAGCCACCCGTGGGGGAAGCTTACGTGCCGATTGAGGCGCCCAAGGGAGAGCTGGGCTATTTCATTGTCAGCGATGGCACGATCAACCCGTACCGGGTCCGGGTCCGGCCGCCGAGTTTTCTGAACCTCCAGGCCCTGGACCAGATGGCCCGCGGAGCCCTGGTGGCGGATGTAGTAGCGATAATTGGATCGATCGACTGCGTGATGGGAGAAGTGGACCGTTAGCCAATGAAGACCGTGATTGAGTTTCTGAAAAAGGCGTTGTTGCTGGACCTGCTGGAAGGCCTGTGGATCACCTTCCGCCATCAGCATCCCAAGAACATCTACACGGAACAGTACCCGATCACGCGTCCCGCCGTCGCGGAACGCTATCGCGGAGCACCCCGGTTGAACATCCATCCGGTGACCAATGAGACCCTTTGTATCGCCTGCGACCTGTGCAAGATCGCCTGCCCGGAAAACCTGATCGTGGTGGGCTTTGTGCGCGACGAGAAGAAGCGCAAGCAGTTGACCACCTTTACGTACGATCTGTCGCGCTGCATGTTCTGTGGCCTGTGCGAAGATGCGTGCCCGGTGGATGCGTTGGAGCTGACCCAGGATTTTGAGCTGGCCAGCTACACGCGCGGCGGCCAGATTTGGGACCGCCAGATGCTGGAAGAAGGGCCTCGGCCCACCGAGTACCGCCAATGAGCTACCTACCCGTCCGGTTGGTTGAACAACGCGAGAAAGGCCAATAGCCAAGCCCGTGGACGCAGCTTTCTTCTGGATCTTCGCGTTGATGGTGCTGGCCGGTGCGGTGTTGACAGTAGCCCTGCGCAACGCCGTGCATTGCGCGGTGGCGCTGATCGTATCGTTGCTGGGCACCGCCGGGCTCTACCTTCTGTTGCGAGCGGAGTTTCTGTTTGCAACGCAGATCATTCTCTACATCGGTGGGGTGATGCTGCTGTTTTTGTTTGTGATCATGCTGATCAACCTGGACGAATCACGCCAGCAGCGGCACTTTATCCAGGGCTGGTGGCTGGGAGTGTTGCTGGCGGCTGGCACGGGGGCCATTGGAGCCCGATGGGCGCTGGAGAAGCCGTGGCCCGGCCCGGCTAGCGCCCTGCCAGCAGCCTCGGGCGGCAACACGGAGCGCTTGGCCGACCTGTTGTTCAGCGAGTATCTGGTCCCGTTTGAAGCGATCTCTTTACTGTTGCTGGTGGCCATCGTGGGCAGCGTGCTGATGGCGCGGCCTAAGCCAAGCGCCGGGACCGGTGAGACGCCAGCCAAGGGAGCGCAAGCATGACCGGCCTGAGCTTGACCACGATCGGCTTGGGACACTACCTGGCACTCAGCGCCGCCTTGATGCTGATCGGCACGGTGGGCGTGCTGACGCGCCGGAACGTGGTGGTGATTCTGATGTCGGTGGAACTGATCCTGAATGCCGTCAACATCAACTTGATCGCCTTCTCGAAGCACCTGGGGCAGTTGCACGGCCAGGTGTTCGCGATTTTCGTCATCGCGGTGGCGGTCGCAGAAGCCGCCGTCGGCCTGGGTATCCTGATCGCGCTCTACCGGAACAAGGGCACGGTGAATGCCGACGAAGTGGATCTATTGAAATGGTAGAGACCCTGGCGGCGTTGATTCTGTTGTTGCCCTTGGCGGGGGCGGCGGCCATGCTGCTGGCTGGGCGGCACATGCCACGACTGCTGGTCCAGCTGATCTGCTGCACCACGGTGGGCTTGGCGTTTGCGGCGACGGTCGTCCTTTTGCTGCAGCCGGTGCCGGGGGGCGAAACAGGCCGGGAGATCGTTTACGGCACCTGGATGCCAGGCCTCGGCGCCGATTTCGCGGTTCTCATCGATTCATCCAGCGCTCTGCTGATGCTGGTGATCACCGGCATCGGCTTCTTGATCCATCTCTATTCCTGTGGCTACATGGAGCACGAAGCCGGAGTGGCCCGGTTCTTCGGCTACCTCAATCTATTCGTGTTCTTCATGCTGTTGCTGGTGATGTCGAACAACCTGGCGCTGACCTTTGCCGGGTGGGAGGGCGTG
>JBIKMK010000757.1:0-2538 GCA_044359315.1 Bryobacteraceae bacterium
CGTTGGCCGAAGCCGATCTGTTTCAGATTTGGGCCTACATTGCCGAAGATAGCCCGTCGGCAGCAGATCGAGTAGAAGAGGCGATCTACGCCGCTTGCCGCTTTGTCGCGGCGGCACCGCATCGTGGACATACGCGGCGCGACCTTACCGGGCTCGACGTCCGGTTCTGGCCGCTGCGGCGTTACCCAAATTACTCCATCGTGTACCGGCCGGATACGGCACCCCTTCAAGTAGTGGCGGTACTTCACGGGAAACGCGACTTAGTGCGAGTGCTGCGGGGCCGTTGAAGGCGCGTGAACTTAACCGACCGATGCATGCTTCGTATCTTCCGAACTACGGGAACTAGTGCCACTCGCCCGGTGTCGAATGCGGTGGAGGCTCACGAATGTTCGATCAAGCACTTCTTCCTGACGGGCAGCGAGGCTGGGCGTTGCCGGCTTCATTTGCTATCCAGACGGTCAGCATAGCCGGCATATTACTGGCCACCGTTTGGCTCACTGAGGCTTTGCCGGTGCGGCGGTGGGTGCCATTGGTGGAGGCTCCACGATTGACGCCGCCACCCGCCACAGAGATTGCCGCCACGCGCGCGGCTCGGGCCCTTCGGCCGTTTTCTCCCTCCGCGCTGACCTCTCCGTTCCGCATCCCGGACCGCGTGGCGTTGATCGAAGAAATGTCCACGGACGCTCTGCCAAACATGGCGGGACTAGGCGATGCGGCAGCTCACGCGATTAGAGGAAGCCTGTTGGGCGACTTACTCGGCCAAGCTAAGATACCCGACACGAAACCAGTCACCGAGACGCCGAAAGCAGCACCGCCTCCAGCGGAGGCGCCCGCACGGTTGAAGGTATCAAGCGGCGTTCAGGAAGCGCAGTTGCTCCGTCGGGTGGTGCCCGCTTACCCGCCACTGGCGAAGCAAGCACGCATTCAAGGGACGGTACAGTTCACGGCGGTGATCGCCACCAATGGCTCCATCGAGAGCTTAGAGCTGGTTTCCGGGCATCCACTGCTGGTGCGGGCTGCTTACGACGCCGTCCGCCAGTGGCGCTACCGGCCCACTTACTTGAACGGGCAACCGGTGGAAGTGTTCACCCAGATCGCGGTGCGCTTCAATTTGTCGCAGTAGCTCCGCCCGCAGGAGGTTGGGCTACCGGCGCTTGGTGGCGCGGGCGTTGGTGAGCGCGGCGGAGTCGGTGGCCGACAGACCCTGGAGATCGTCCGCGTAAGCTTGCGCTAACCAGCGCGCCACTTCCACGTCGATGGCTGCGACCGATTCCAGGCGCACGAATACCCGGATGCGGTCGCGTTCATTGGCGCCCTTCACGGGCTCCAGCCGTCCCCCTGCGGCGACGCCCGGCAGCGCCAGGCCCAGCTCAATCCGGCCCGGCTTCGGCCAGATGATGGCGATCTGCCGGGTGCGAGCAATGGTGACCTGAGTCTTGGCGACGACGAAGCGCACGTCTTCCCCCAGTGGGGCGGCGAGTTCGGCCAACTGATCGTAAATGGGGCGCAGCGTCGCACGCGAACCGGAGTACTAGCTTTCGAGCAGTACATCATCCGGGGTTTCGTCTTCCAGCATGCCGGGGCGGCCCTCCGTGCGTCCCATGATGATGTCGGCCGTGACACCGCCGATGCCGTGGGTGGTCTTGAACCAGCGTCGGGCTTCAACCTTCTTCGCCTTGGGTGCATCGGCGCGGTAGATGGCGATCCACGCATCCAGCGTCTTGCCGGTCTTGGCCGGGAGGTTGGCGATGACTTTGGCGGTCATGTCGGCGGGATTCATCCCCACCATGCTACCGTCTTGAAATGTTTGACCCGACACGCTTCATGCTCTTTCTCACGGCCGCATTGCTGCTGGCGATCACACCCGGCCCGGGGATCCTGTATGTAATGGCGCGGAGCCTGGCGGGCGGGAAGCGAGAGGGCATTCTCTCGTCTTTCGGAACGCTGCTAGGAGGCCTGGTCCATGTCTTCGCGGCAGCAGCGGGTGTATCGGCCATTCTGGCAACTTCCGCCATTGCCTTCTCGGTGGTGAAGTATGCGGGCGCGGCTTACCTGGTCTACTTGGGTGTGCGGATGATCGCGACGCGCAAGGAGGCGGCCCAGGATGTGGAGGCGGCTGCACCCACCGGAAACGCGTTCGTGCAGGGCATCGTGACGGAAGTCCTCAACCCCAAGACGGCCATCTTCTTCCTGTCCTTCATCCCCCAGTTTGTCGATGCCCGCGCCGGGTCTGTGTTCACGCAGTTCGTTGTGCTGGGAGTGATCTCAGTGGTGCTGAACACCGCCGCAGACATCGTGGTGGCGGTATTTGCCGGCACCATCGGGCGGCGCTTGCTGTCTTCCGTTCGCGCTCGTGAGAGACAGCGCGCAGGCACCGGTGCGGTGATGATCGGCCTGGGCGCATACGTCGCGGCGGCGGACGCAAACTAGTACAGCACGCGGGTCCGGATCGTACCCGGCACTTCATCCAGGCGGCGCCGGAGTTCCAGCGTCTCTTCGGGGCGGCCTGATTCGACGTCGATCACCACGTAGCCGATC
>JBIKMK010000758.1:0-2533 GCA_044359315.1 Bryobacteraceae bacterium
TTCGGCTGTGAGAGGACTCCGTCATTTTGAGATCCGCAATGGTGGCATCTTACCGGAAATCCACTAACCCGCGTATGGGGCGCCGGCGGCTGTGATATCGTCGGCGGGCAAACCGATGATGCTCGAGGCTATTCAGACCGCCGCGCTGCGCCGCAAAGTCAGTTGGCGCATCCTGCCGCTGGTGGTGCTGCTGTATCTGGTAGCCTACCTGGACCGCGCCAACGTAGGCTTCGCCAAACTGCGCATGCAGCAGGACCTGCGCTTCTCGGACGAAGTGTTCGGCTTGGGCATCGGCATCTTCTTTTTGGGCTACTTGATCCTGGAGATTCCGGGCGCGCTGCTGGTGGAACGCTGGAGTGCCCGCAAGTGGTTCGCCCGCATCCTGGTCACCTGGGGCCTCATCTCCGCGGCCACGGCCTTTGTGACGACGCCAACGGAGTTCTACAGCATCCGCTTTCTGTTGGGCGTCGCGGAAGCCGGCTTCTTCCCCGGCATCATCGTCTACTTCACCCACTGGTTTCCAGAGCGTGATCGCGCCCGCGCCATGTCCGGCCTGGTCGTGGCCATCCCCTTCAGCCTGGCCATCGGAGCGCCGTTGTCGGGACTGCTGCTCGATGTGCATTGGTTCAACCTGGCGGGCTGGCAGTGGCTGTTCATCATTGAAGGCCTGCCGGCCGTGGTCCTGGGCATCGTCACACTTTTCGTGATGACTGACCGGCCCCGGCATGCGCAATGGCTGACCCCGCAGGAGCGTGACTACCTGGAAGGCGTGCTGGCGCAGGAGGCCGCCGCCAAGGATCTGGCCGGCAAGGTAAGCGTCTTTCGGGCCCTGCGGCTACCCAACGTTTGGTTGCTGGCATTGGGCATCTTCGCCACTAACATGGGCGGCTACGCACTCACCTTCTGGCTGCCCACCACGGTAAAGAGCATCTCCGGCGGATCCGACCGCTCGACGCTGCTGCTCAGCGGGCTGTTCTATTTGTGCGGCCTCGTCGGCGTCATCATCTCCGGCTATTCGTCAGACCGCACGGGCGACCGCAAATGGCACTGCATCGCGGGGCAGGTCTCCGCCGGTTGTTTGCTGGCGGCCAGCACCATTCCCGGACAACCCGTGTGGCTGGTGATCGCCTGGCTGCTGCTGACCGGCCTGGTTGCGCAGTCCTGGCCGCCGCCCTTCTGGGCCTTGCCCACCGCCACTTTGACCGCCTCCGCCGCCGCCGCCAGTATTGGCTTCATCAACATGTTCGCCAACCTGGCCGGGTATCTGGGCAACCACGTTTTCGGCTGGATGCGCGGGCGCGGCATGACCGATCTGCAAGGCCTGATGCTGCTGGCCGGCTGTTATCTGCTGGGTGGCCTGATCGTCAGCCAGGTCCGGATCAGCCGTGAGCCAGCCGCAATGCCGGCACGGGCCACGCGCTGATCCGCCGCACTCACATATGATCAAAACTCTTGGAACACTATGAGCGCAACTCTTTTTGATCTCTCGGGCAAAGTAGCCGTGGTGACCGGCGCCGCGCAGGGCATGGGCCGCGCGATGTCGCTCGCCTTGGCGGAAGCCGGTGCCAGCCTGATGCTGGTGGATCGGAATGAAGCGGGCGTTCGCCAGACCGCCGCCACCATCACCGCACAGGGCGGGCGCGCGGAATGGGCCGTTCACGACATCTCTGAACCCACCGAAGTGCGGGCCCTCTTCCAGCGCGTTGATCGTGACTTCGGCCGCATCGACTTTCTGGGTAACGTGGCCGGCGAAGCTGTGTTGGGCGCGCCCGAAGATATCTCGCTCGAAGATGTCGAGCAGGTGTGGCGCAACCTGGTGCTGGGCCGCTTCTGCGCGTGCCAGGAGGCGGGGCGGCGCATGCTGGCGGCAGGGCAAGGCTCGATCGTCAACATCGGCTCCCTCGCTAGCATCACGGCATTGGGACGCGGCCATATTGCCTACAGCATGGCCATGGGCGCAGTGGCGCAGATGACCCGCGAACTCAGCACGGAATGGTCCGGCCATGGTGTCCGCGTCAATGCCATCCTGCCCGCGCAGGTGCTGAATCCCGGCTTAGAAAAGCGCATCGCTGAAGCGCCCGCCTTGCGCGATCAGTTCTTGAGCGGCATCCCGGCCGGACGCTTCGGCGCGCCCGACGACATCCGAGGCTTGGCCGTCCTACTGGCCTCCGATGCCTCCCGCTGGATCACCGGAGCGCTGATCCCAATGGACGGCGGCAACCTCGCCTTGAATGGCGGCGGCTCCGTCCGGCACCGCGCGGAGACCCAAGCATGACCAGCCAGCAAACCTATCTCTACCGGACCATGCAGCTGATCCGGACCACCGAAGAGCAACTCGCCCGGAGCCACGCCCGCGGCCTGGTCCATGGTGCCTGCCACACGTACGTGGGCCAGGAAGCTATCGCCACGGGCGTCTGCGCGCACCTGACGCCGCGCGATGCTATCTTCTCGACGCATCGCGGACACGGCCACGCACTGGCCAAAGGCATGCCACCGTTCGAACTGATGGCTGAGCTGCTTGGGCGTGCCGCCG
>JBIKMK010000759.1:0-2526 GCA_044359315.1 Bryobacteraceae bacterium
CCGCCGGATTTCGACGTGATCACCACCACCGCTCCGGCTGAACGGCCATACTCCGCGCCGGCATTGTTGGTGAGCACTTTGAATTCCTGGATACCTTCCACCGCTGGCCGCACGACAAACGTCTGCGAGATCATCTCGGTGTTGTCGATGCCGTCCACCAGCACCTGGTTCGACGTGCTGCGCGCCCCGTTGGCGGCGAGCGCGGTGCCGCCGGGCCGCAGTTCGTCGGGTCGCCGCCCGGAGTTGATCGTGTTGGGCTGTGCATAGTCAAGACCCGTGACGCCCGGGGCGATGATGGCCAACTGGACAAAGTTGCGGCCGTTCAGTGGCAGCGATTGCACGGCCTCCCGCGAGATCACCTGGCCCACGGAAGCGTTCTCGGTTTGCAGCAAAGGCGTCGCCCCAGTCACTTCGACAGCCTGCGAAACCTCGCCCACTTCCATCTGGATGTCCAGGCGGGCCACTTGGCTGACTTGCAGCACGTAGTTGCGGAAGATCACGTTGCGGAATCCGGCGCGCGAAGCTTGCACGGTGTAGGTACCGGGGATTAGGTTGACCGCGGTGAAGGCTCCGGCTTCGTCGGTGGTGATGCGCGTTGCCGTATTCGTCGCTTCATTGGTGACGGCCACTTCAACGCCGGCCATGGCCGCGCCGGACTTGTCGGTAATGGAGCCGACGATCGTGGCGCGCTCAACTTGGGCGAAGCACGGGAGAGAGAAAACTAGCAAGGCCAGACAGGGGCGATTCATGGTTGGAATTTATATCACACATTTGCGTACACGGCACGGCCGTTTTACAACAAGCCTCGCGTGCCGCCAGCAGAAAGTGTTGGAAGGGTGGCGGCACCGGACGCGCCACCCCATCAAGCTGGCCGAGCGCTTTAGAACTGATACCGCAAGGCCAGTTGCATTTGCCGGTTATCGATCTTGGTGGCGGAGATGACACCATAGTTGGGCGCTCCGACGGTGCCGCCCGGTGCATCCCACAAGGGGTGATTGGGAAGGTTGAACACTTCCCACCGCAGCTCGAGATTGTGCCGTTCGCTGATGCGGAAGTCCTTGAGGGCCGAGAAATCCCAGTTGATCACACCGGGTCCGATAATCGTGTTGCGTCCGGCGTTGCCAAAGCGGAACCCCGAATCCGGCAGGCGATTGACGAAGGTGGAGGTATCAAACCACGCGCGCGGGTCCTGGCTGCCGCGGGGGCGGTTCGGGCTGCGGCCCACGTTGTCGGGGTAGCAGGCACCATCACCGTTCTGCACCGCGCCGGAGCCACACACCGGCGAAACAGGGAACCCAGAAATCAGCGTGACGATCGACCCAATCTGCCAACCTCCCACCACCATGTCCGCCGCCCGGCCGGCACCCGAGAAGAACTTCTTCCCTTTGCCCATGGGCAGTTCGTACATCAAGGAGTTGGTCAGGTTCTGCCGGAAGTCAAAGGCGGACAGGCCACGCGAGGCCCGCTTGTTGAGCGGGTCTGAGATGCCCTGGTCACCAAACTGGATGCGATAGGCGCTGAGGTCATCGATCGACTTGCCGTAGGTGTAGGCCGTCAGCAGGTTCAAGCCCCACTTGGGCCGATGCTGGAACTTCGCCTGCAGCGCGTGATAGCTGGAATGGTAGGCCCCTTCGATCCAGACGCCAGTGCCGCCGAACAGCGGGAACGGACGCCGCGGATTGATGGCTCCCGGACCCGGGCGCGCGCCGTTCATCGTACCCGCCCCTTCCAGATACTGGCCGGACGAGCCCAGGTAATTGACATCAAGCGACATGTGGTTCTTGATCTGCCGCTGCAAACCAAACGACCACGAGGCCACGTTGGGGCGCCGGACATCGTACTCATGGCCAAAGAACAATGACGGAATATTGGAACCAATCACGGAGAGCCGGTTCCAGGTCAGATCGGGCATGATCGTATTGGCGGTCTCATTGCGCCGGACCGTGAAGGGTGGGTGACGCACCACCTCGAAGTTCTTGTTCTGAATCTCCTGCACATAGTAGATACCGGCCCCGGTCCGCAGCACGGTCTTCGGATTCAGCTGATAGGTGATGCCCAGGCGCGGGCCCCAGCTATCCAGCCGGTTCTTCTGAATGCCGCGTCCGCGGCTGCCATCCCGCACATAGGGAATCGAGTTGGGCGGTGCGCAGCAGTACGGGCCGCCTTCGAAAGGATCGCCCTTGCCCGCCCGCACAAAGGTCGGGAACAGGCTGTTGTCCCACCGCATGTTGACGTTGATGATGGCGTCAAACTTGTCCGTCCACGGCGTGTAGTTCTCCCAACGCAAGCCCCAGTTGATGGTCAGCCGCCGGGTGACCCGCCAGTTGTCCTGAAAGTAGGCCGCCATGTACCAGTTGCGGTAGTTTGCCAAGGGGATGCCGGACTGCGATTCAGACACCGAAAAATGGCCCTGCATCCAATCCGCGATGTTGTGCGCGGCCACAATCGGCTGACCGGGAATTCCGGCTGACGAGTATTGCCCGTTCACGGAGAACCGTCCCCGCGTGGTCACGCCGCCCAACTGGT
>JBIKMK010000760.1:0-2524 GCA_044359315.1 Bryobacteraceae bacterium
CTCCGGTGAGAAGGCCAAGGAAGCGGAAGCGGCTGGGGCTGACTTTGTTGGTGCCGACGATATGATCACCAAGATCGCCACGGAGAACTGGCTGGATTTTGATGCGATCGTGGCGACGCCCGACATGATGAAGAGCATTGCCAAGGTGGCCCGCATTCTCGGTCCGCGCGGCCTGATGCCGAACCCCAAGACGGGCACGGTGACGACCGATGTGGCCAATGCGGTTCGCGAAGTGAAAGCCGGTAAGGTTGAATTTCGTGTGGACAAGACGGGTGTGGTGCATGCCCCCTGCGGTAAGGTCAGCTTCGACACTGCCAAGCTGGTTGAGAATGTTACCAGCCTGATCGCTGCGGTGATCCGGGCGAAACCGGCAGTGGCCAAGGGCAAGTATGTCAAGAGCGCAACCTTGTGCTCGACGATGGGTCCTGGGGTGTCGCTGGATACCACGGCCATGAATGCCAATAAGGTTGTAGCGTAGGCCTGTTGAGGACGAAATGAAGAACCGGCAAGAAAAGAAGAAAGATTTCGAGGCGCTGCAGAAGGATTTGCAGTCCAGCCCGCATGTCTTCCTGACGGGCTACGAAAAGATGACCGTCAGCCAAGACTTCCAGCTCCGCAAGGTGGTGCGCGGCGCGGGTGGCAACTATAAGGTTGTGAAGAACAATCTGGCTGAGTTGGCGGCGGCGGGTCTGCCGGCTGAAGGCTTGATGAAGGGCATCCGCGGGATGACCTCCATGGCCTTCACCTCGGGCGATCCGGTGGCTCTGGCCAAGGCCTTGTCGAAGTACGCCAAGGAAAATCCGGCGTTTACTTTCAAGGCGGGTTTGGTGGAAGGCCGGGTGGTGGACGTGGCGTCCATTCAGGACCTGGCGAACATGCCGCCCAAGGAAGAGATTTACGCCAAGATGCTGTTCCTGATTAACGCGGGTGCGCAGCGCTTGGTGACGGCGATCAATGGCGTGGGCCGCAATGTGGCCGTGGTCATCGATCAGGCAGTTCAGGCAAACAAGTTTCAGTAGTAGGTAGGCGGCGCGAGCGGCAAGCTGCCTTCGAGCGCTGGAGACGATTCTTAGACAACGGAGTAAGGAAATGGCAGATATTAACGCAATTGCGGAACAGATTCAGGGCCTGACGCTGCTCGAGGCTTCGGCGCTGGTCAAGCTTCTTGAAGAGAAGTTGGGCGTCTCGGCGGCGGCGGCCAGTGTGGCTGTGGCAGCGCCGGGCGCTGGGGCGGCTGCGGCTGCTCCGGCGGCGGAAGAAAAGACGGAGTTCACGGTGGTCCTGACGGCCGCCGGTGCGAACAAGATTAACGTCATTAAGGCTGTTCGTGAAGTCACGAGCCTGGGCCTCAAGGAAGCCAAGGACCTAGTTGATGGCGCTCCCAAGCCCATCAAGGAAGGCGTGACCAAGGACGAGGCGGCGGCCATCCAGAAGAAGTTCGTGGAAGCCGGCGCTACGGTCGAAGTCAAATAGTCCCTTACCCTCAGCAGTGAGAGAGTGTTGGCGGGCTGCCCGTTCCGGGCTGGCCCGCCTGCTCGCGTTTGCCCGGTTTGACAGGCCGGTGGATATTCTGTTAGGCTACTGTTAAGTAATTGGAATATTCTGGGCAAATTTTGCGCCTGTGAGGCTCCACGTCAAAACTGGGTGCGGTTTTGCGGCCGGACCGTCCCAGGGTGCTCACTCTCATACCCGTGCGAATAGCACACTTGGCGTGTCTTTTGACGCGCGTAGGCCGCATATCTCAGTTTGTCCGCCAGTCGCAGGGCAGCGAGTACAGCTGCCAGATGAAGTGCCGGCGCCGCCAAGAGTGGCAGCCGGAATCAAAGAGGACCCCGAACCATGTCCACGTCTCTGAACGGCGCGTTTCCGGAACGCGTAGATTTTTCGAAGATCAAGACCTCTGTCCCGATCCCTAACCTCATCGAGGTTCAGAAGCGTTCGTATGAGCGTTTTCTGCAGATGGATATGTTGCCCGACGAGCGCGACGATTCCGGTCTGCAGGGTGTTTTCCGCAGTGTCTTTCCGATCACCGATTTCCGTGGGCTTTCGGAGTTGGCTTTTGTCGACTACGCCATCGGCAACTGGGAGTGCAAGTGCGGTTCGCTGAAGGGTTTGAACCACCTGCGCACGGTTTGCCGCCATTGCGGCGCCACCATCAAGACCGATCCGTTCCACGTGGGCGATGTGTTGTGCGGCCAGTGCGGCACTTTCAACAAGAACATTGTCACCTTCTGTAACCGCTGCGGTGACCCCGTGGGCCTGCAGCACAAGTACGACGTGCCCGAATGCGAAGCCCGGGGGATGACCTATGCGGCTCCGTTGAAGGTGACGATCCGGCTGACGGTTTACGACAAGGATCCGGATACGGGCAACAAGAGCGTCCGGGACATCAAAGAGCAGGAAGTGTTCTTTGGCGAAATCCCGCTGATGACCGAAAACGGCACCTTCATCATCAACGGCACGGAGCGGGTGATTGTCAGCCAGTTGCACCGTTCGCCGGGTGTGTTTTTTGAAAAGCAGCAGG
>JBIKMK010000126.1:0-9129 GCA_044359315.1 Bryobacteraceae bacterium
GTGCGCGTCTCCATCATTGGGCGCCCGAATGTGGGCAAGTCCACGCTGCTGAACGCCCTAGCCGGGGAAGAACGCGTGATCGTCACCCCGATTGCGGGCACCACGCGCGATGCCGTGGATGAAACCGTGATCCGCGGCGGCCGTGAGTTTGTCTTTGTCGACACCGCCGGCATCCGGCGCAAGGGCAAGACGCACTTGATGGCGGAAAAGTTGAGCGTCGTGATGGCGCGCCGGTCCATCCGGATGGCGCACGTGGTTGTCGTGATCATTGAAGCCGTGGAAGGCGTCACGGCCCAGGATGCCACCATTGCTGGTTACGCCCATGAAGCGGGGCGGCCGGTGATTCTGGTGGTGAACAAAGTGGATGCGGTGCCAAACTTCAACCGCAAGGACTTTGAAGAGAGCGTCCGCGACCAGATGAAGTTTCTGGAATACGCCCCCATCCACTTCATTTCCGCCAAGAGCGGCCGCGGGGTGGGGAAGCTGTTCGAGATGATCCGCCACAGCTACGACGCCGCCACGCATCGCGTGACCACGGGCGAATTGAACCGCTTTGTGGAACTGCTCCACACCGAAACCGACGTCAAGATCAAATACATCACCCAGGCCGGCATCCGGCCGCCGACGTTCATTCTGTTCACCGAAGGCTACAAGCCGCTCCACTTCTCCACCGAACGCTTCCTGGTAAACCAACTGCGTAAGCGCTTTGGCTTTGAAGGCGTGCCACTGGTGCTGAAGACGAAGGTCCGCAAGCCCACGCCGGGCGGGCAGCGGTAACGCTCCGAGATTCCGGTCAGCGGTTTCCTCGGGCAGGGATGGGTGGCCGATCAATGGGCGGCATTGGGAGGCCCAGACGGCCCCAAGAGCGATTGTCGCGTTCAATGATACGCTGGTTGCCCGGCGATGCTAAAACGATTACTCTTGTTTGCGATTCTGGCTGGGCTGGCCTCCTCCTGCCGTAAAGTCGAGGCGCCGGAAGGCGTCTTGAAGGTGTTGACTTGGAACACTTTCAATCTCCCGACAATCGCCGGCGAGCAGGGCCAGGTCAATCTCGACGAGAAGGAACGCGGCCGGTTGGTGGCGAAGCTGTTGAAGCGGTCCGGTTACCAGGTGATCGCATTGAACGAGGTCTTCGATGAAACGGTGCGCGCCGCGCTGATCGAAGAGGCCGAGTCTGGCCCGGATGCTTTCCGGTTCGTCGTGGAAGACCTGGATGGCGGCGGCATGGAAGATTCCGGCTTGGTGTTGCTATCCCGGCTGGAGCCGATTCGATTCACGGCACCGGAGCCAACCTCAGGGCAGCACCACTTCCAATATAAGGTGCCCGGTTTCGCCAAGCCATACCCGGGCACCGACGACTACCTGGACACTCGCAGCTGCGCGGCCATGGATGTCTGGTGGAAGGGTCAGCCGAACGGCGGTGAAGTGGATTCCTGGGTGCCCGGGGCCAGCGCCAACTGCCTCATCGCGTTTCACCGCTATCGCGCCTGCACCAGCGAAGCCCCGGATGGCTTCAATCTCGGCATTGGCGCGGAGTGCGATGCCGGCAAAGGTGTCGGCTATGTCCGTCTACGCCAAGCCAACGGCCAAGCGCTCGATGTCTTCTGGAGCCACACGCAGGCCAGCCTGCGGCCGCCCGAGTACAGTGAGCCACCCAATTTCCTGACGAAACGCGAAGGCCAGCTCAAGGAACTGGCGGGCATGGTGAAGCAGTGGTCACCGATGGGCGAGCGTGACGCCGTCATCATGGGCGACCTGAACGTCAACGGCGACAAGGAACTGGAAGACGAATACAAGAAGCTCATCCAGACCGGGCCAGACAGTCTGTTGGGCGGAATCGGCTTCCGCGATCTCTGGGCGGAGTCCGCACCGAAAGACGACCGGGGCCTCACCTGGTCACACCGCAACGACCATGTGCCATCCAACACGCCGCAGGAGCGTTTGGACTATGTCCTGTGGCGTGACCGGAAGGGCGACGACATGTGCGCCCAGCATCCATTCGTCGAACGGAAGTTTGATGCGCTGCGGCCCAGTGGGGCCACCATCGATCTTTCTGATCACTTCGGCGTCGGCGTTGAGTTGCGGCCGCGTGATCGCGATCCGAACGGCGCCAGCGTCGAGCCGTGCAGCCCGAGCAGGGCCCGCACCGTCGAGAGTCTGCTGCCCAGTGCCGAAATGAAGGGCGCATTGCGCTCGCCCGGTGCCTGCCACTGGCTGCGCGTTGAACCCGGCACCTGGACCGTTACCAGCTACACCAGCGATCCAGTACGCATCAGTGCTTGGTTGGCTGACGACATTTCAGAAGAGATTTCATTCTTTCGCGGCGATGCTGAGTTGGGCCACGTTGAGAAGAAAGATGAGGCACAGGTGGCGGTGGACAAGGGTTTTTATCTGAAGGTGTGCTGGCTGGACCCGAACCGCACGGGCGATTACCGCATCAAGATAGCTCCGAACGTCGGAGCCGACCCCGAGCATCCCGTGGTGTTGTCACTAAACCGTTTCTCGAAGGTGGCGTTTGGCAACCAGTACGGCATGAATCCCACCAATCTGCTGTGGACGCTGGTGCAATTGCCGAAAACATTCTCGAAAGCACCGCACGCTTTGGACTCTGTCATGCTTGCGCACCAAAGCAAAGTCCGCGTGGGCACGGCACAGGTAGGCAGTTCACCACCGCCGGTCACCTGGATTGCTGGCTTCGATGGGGTGTGGGGATTGAAGCCTGCCGGAGGTTTTGGCGGTGCCACCGAGACCGAGATGTTCTTCGTGATTGAGCGGGAACCGCCGGCCAACCCGGCGCAAGGCCTGGCACTCGACTTCCGCGTGATCACCGATCACCAGGAGGTTCAGCTGAAGGTACTGGAGTGTATTGAACAGGAGGACGCAACCGGGGACGATCGCGTCCGGATGACGTACTCCGCCGACGGCAAGGTGCTCAAGATTATCGACCTGGGCGACTTTGACGAAGGACAGGATGTGAACCTTTCCGGGCACACCCAACTAGGCCTGAACTGGGTGAAGGGCGATGTGACGATCACCATCTTTGATCAGGATGGGTCTGATCTGGAGAACGACGTGACCAGCGGCAATGCCCTGGACAATCTGGGCACTATCGTCATCAAGAAGCTGGACGGTGTGCCACCCGCTAACCCACAGGTGAACAACGACAACGGAAAGTTCACCCAGGACGGAGCCAACTACCGGCTGGCCCACCGGCGGCGGCGCTAGGTTCTAGTCGAACGACGGAATCGTTAGCCGCTCGCCGCCTTTGAGGGCGGACTGGTGGGCCACGATTCCAGGCGCGGTGTAGGCGAGCGCCTCGTGCACATCTACCACCGGCTTGCGCTGGGCGAGGACGCTTTCGACGAACTCGTGGGTGAGAAACGTGTGCGAGCCTTCGTGGCCGCTGGAATGGCGGAGCGGTTCCGGCAGCAGGTCAGTGGACCACCACTTCACTTCCTCGTAGCGCTCCATGCGGGTGGCTTGGCGATTGAAGCCGCCCGAGTCCTTCTCGCGGCGGTCGTTCGAATAGACCAGCGTGGGCGGGACGCCGTGCGGGTGGTTCATGAAGAAGCTCATCTGGTCGCCGTACCATTGCGCGCGCTCCGTGCCGCGGTGCGCGCCTTTCCACCAGACGGCGACGCGGAAGCCGTGGCCGCGGTTGGTCTTGAAGAGCGCCGTCTCGTTCCAGAAGGGGTTGCCGTAGGGGTTGTCCTTCAATGCGGGGTCGTTATCGCCCCAGCCCAGGCAGGAGACTTCGGTGAGCCGCTCACCCGTGACGCTGATCAGGTGCGCCGTGCAGTGGGTGGGGTAGTGCATGGGCGGGAAGCCGTAGCGCCAGGTGCGCTGGCCGTCTTCCATGAACAGTTCATCCAGGCCCGCGTGGTGATACTCCGATTCGCAATAGTAGAGCTGGCCGAACTTGCCTTCGCGATAGAGCTTCCGCGCCGAGATGGTGAGCTGCTGGAAGTAGCTGGTCTCGGCCATCATGTAGGTCATGCCGGTGCGCTTCACCGTGTCGGCCAGCTCGCGGCATTCCTCCAGCGTGTAGGCGGCCGGAACGGCAGACAGCACGTGCTTGCCGGCCTTCATCACCGCCACGGCGTGCTTGACGTGCAGCGGCGCGGGCGTGAACAGGCCCACCGCCTCGACCGCCTTGTCCTTCAAGAGCTCATCGAGCGATGAATAGGCCTTGGAGCAGCGGTAGGTTTTTTGAAGCTGCGCGCGCCGGTCTTCGCGGAGATCGGCGACGGCTTCGACGGTGGAATTGGGGTGCTCGTGAAAATAGAACGATGTACCGAAACGGCCACCCACGATGCCCATGCGCAACCGGCGGTTCGCTGCTAGGCCGGAAGCCGCGCTGAGCGAGGCCAGAAAATCGCGACGGTTCAACACGGATATTTACGCTCCCTTGTGCTGGGCCGCACCGAGCGGCACGGTTTTCGGCTGGAAGCCGGCCTTGGCCAGCGCGATGTAGACCACAAAGCCCGTCAGGAAGCTGTAGACCACCGCTGGCTGCACGTTGGGGTAGCCGATGAAGGGCAAGATGCCCACCAGGAAACCGATCGCCCAGGCTCCGTATCCGGCAATGCTGATGCCTTCGCGGGGGCCCGCCCACTTCTTACCCGAAAGGAACCAGTCCGCCGCCATGGCTCCGCAGATGGGGCCGAAGGAGGCACCGACGATGGAGAAGAAGCCCACCAGGTTCGCGGCCACACCGGTCACCGCCAAGCCGACGGCGATGGTGACGCCGACCAGCGTCGAGAGCGTACGGGAGACGCTGGGGATCATGGTGGAGAAGCTGTTCCCCGCAATGAAGGCGCAGAAGCAGGCCGGGACAATGGAGGCCACGGCAAACAGAGCGAACATCGCCGTAGCGAGGAAGCCGCCCATGGAGCCGATGACGGCGTCGTAGCCGAAGCTGGTGATTGTGGGATCGAGGCCCTTGGCTCCGGCGACGCTCAACAGCGGCAGCCCGCCGGCGTAGAGCACCGCCAGCGAGATGCCGACCAAGCCGCCCCAGCGGACGTCCTTTTCGTTCCGCATACCCATGCCGAAGTCCGTACCGGCGGCACCGGCAGTAGCGAAGAAGCCGATGACGGCTTGCAGGATCAAAGTAAACGCGCCCACCGGATCAGTGGGGGTGGCATTGTAGGAACTGATGCCGGGGCTGGTCTTGTACAGCACCACGGCCAGCATCAGCAGCGGAATCGCGTTCAGGAAGATCGCCGCGCGGGCCACGTACTGGATGCCCATGATGCCGATGGCGGCCATCGAGTAGCTCCAGGCGATGGCGACCCCGGTGAACAATGCAGAGCCAGGCTCCGCGGCCGAGCCGATGGCTTGCAGGATGTACTTGGTGGAGAAGAACGCGCCGACGGCGAACCAGCCCACTTGCAGCAGGCCCATCAGCAGGCCCGGCATCAGGTAGCCGCCGGTGGTGCCAAACGTCGAAGAGCCGACGACGTAGAGCGGGTACCCGGTTTTCATGCCCAGCATGGCGGGCACGTAGTAGTAGAGCGCGTAGCTCAACAGCCCCGCCACGGCCAGCGCCGCCAGGCACACCACCAGCGGAGCGCGGTCGATCGTACCCGCCGCCATCTGCTGGTAGAAGGCCACCCAGAGGAAGACTCCCGCATAGCTGGGGGCAGTGTTCAGGTACCAGGGCCCGCGGCTGGAGGCGGGGTTGGGGGACGATTGGGCCAAATATGCGGGCAGTGCCATAGCGGCCCAATATATCGCAATATCGCGGCGCGGGGCTTGGTGTCCCGGACTACTTCAGCCCGAACAGCGGCCCGCGCAGGTTTTTGAACGTGAAACGGGCCGGGTTGATGGCCGTGGCCCCGGGGGAATCCACCATGATGATCTTGGCCGACACCGGCTCATAGGCGGCGCGCGGGGCGATGGTGCCCTTGGCGACGAGAATGCGTTGCATGCGCGGCTCAATGCCGATGGAGGTCAACTGGCGGATGCTGTTGGGGCTGGAGCGGATGGTGGTGAGCACCAGATAGCTCTCCAGATCGCGCGTGGAGCCTTCCACCGTGATGACGGCGGTCAGCCCCAACTCAAAGTAGCGGTGGCCACCATGGCGCACTTCCGGCTCCATGTAGCTGCCTTCGTGGAAGCTGCGCACCTTGCCCCGCACGCGGACGGGCTTACCGTGCATCCCATCGGTTTTGCCGCCCACTTCCATGTCGAAGCTGCCGCCGATGCCCAACTTCAGCGCCGTTTGCACGGCCGCGGGATCGGCCACGGTGAACACCCAGCCTTCCGCTTTCTGCTTCAGCAGTTCTTCCAGGATGAAGGTGGAATCACCAGCGGAGCCGCCGCCGATGTTGTCGCCCGTGTCCATCAGCGCCACGGGGAACTTGGTTTCGGCCATGGCCTGCTTGACGGCCCCGGCGGAATCCGGGATGTTCAGCACCAGGTAGTCCCGCTGGGCCCACATCATGTCGCCGATACGCTTGGCTTCACGGTCGGCCAGGGCCTGATCGTTGTTGGTGACCACCACCACCGCCGGCCCCATCCAGGGGACATCACTGTACTGATAGCCACCGGCGACGGTGGCCGCCAGCACCTTCGGGTTCTCGCGTTCCAGCTTGATGGTCTCGTCCACCAGTGTCTTCATGGGTCCGGCGAAGGTGTTGTGGTAGATGATGTTGTAGACCATCGGCGGCTTCACCATGGCCTGCGTCGGCTTGACGGTGCCGTTCAGCATCCCGGCCATGATCTTGGCCGCCTGCAGGCCACGATCCTTAGTGTCGAGGTGCGGGGTCTGTTTGTAGCCCACCAGCGCGTCACACAGCTTCACGATGTCGGGCGAGATGGCGGAGTGGTAGTCGTGCGTGAGGACGATCGGAATTTTGGGGAAGGCCGTGCGGACCCGGCGCATGATTTCTTCATCGCCCTGGGGGTAATGCTCCGCCACGAGTGCGCCGTGGAGCGCCAGCAGGATGCCGTCCAGCTTCCGGGGAGCCGCTTTCAATTGCGCGATCAGGTCGCCCGTTAGCTTCTCGAAGGCTGCTTTGGTTACCGGACCCTTGGGCGTCGCGGAGGCCAGAAATGTGGGGTAGAGTTCAAAACCCGCGGCTTTTCCGCCCGTCACCATGCCGCCGACTTCAGAGGGCGTGCGCGCCCAGGTGACCAGCTTGTCTTCGCCTTTGAACTCGAGGTAGCTCCAGTCCTTTAGCTCGGTCTTCTCCGAGTTGAACGAATTCGATTCGTGCATGATGCTACCGATCCCGACGAGCGGCTTCTGCTGGGCCATGGCAGATAGGGTGACAAAAAAAGTGGCGGCAAGGGAGAGGGCGATTCGCTTCACGGGATAGGACTCCTTTTTCGGTGGCGTGCAGAGGTTCAGTGGCGTGCACAGGGGCATGCAACATATCTATCATCGTTGTCATGCTGACGAGAAGAGCCTTTCCTGGAATTTGTGCGGCGGCAGTGGGTGCGGGCACTGCGGCGACCCCTGCGGACGCTGCCATCGCCCGGCCTCGCGTGGCCGCGATTGTGACGGAGTATCGCTACTACTCCCACGCCGATGTGGTCTGCGGTCGTATCTTTGACGGCTATGCGGTGAACGGCAAGCGGCAGGCGCCGCGCACCGACATTGTGTCGATGTTTACGGCGCAGACGCCGGAGAATGACATGGCGCGCGAGCTTTGTTCGCGCCATGGCATCCCGCTCTACAAGACGATCCGCGAGGCACTCACGCTGGGCGGGCCCAAGTTGGCGGTGGATGCGGTGGTGTTCATTGGCGAGCACGGCAACTACCCGACCAACGAGCTGGGCCAGAAGCTCTACCCACGGTTTGAGTTGTTCAGTGAGGTGTTGGCCGTCTATCGCGACAGCGGCCGCAGCGTGCCGACATTTTTTGACAAGCACCTGTCCTATTCGTGGGAGAAGGCGAAGAAGCTTTACGACGAGGCGGCGGCGCTGAAGGTGCCGTGGTTTGCCGGCTCGTCACTGCCGGTGACGGTGCGCATTCCCGACGTCAGCTTTCCGGTGGGCGTGGAGGTGGAGGATGCCTGTGTGATCGGTTTTGGGGAGGCCGATGCGTACGGCTTCCATCTGTTGGAAGTGCTGCAATGCATGGTGGAGCGGCGCAAGGGCGGTGAAACGGGCGTCGCGGCGGTGCGCATGGTGGAGGGTCCGGAAGCGGCGCCCAACAATGACCCGCTGGCCGAGGAAGCCATGGCCCGCCAGCCGGGCCGCCGGACCAACATGATGACCCGCCAGCCGATTCGTTTCGACATCGAGTATCGCGATGGCCTCAAGACGCGTGTCTACCTCTTGAATGGTGCGGTGCAGCACTTCACGTTCGCCGCCCGGGTCAAGGGGCAGCTGAAGCCGCTTTCGTGCCTGTTCAACATGAGCTATGAGACCCGCCCGCTGCCGCACTTTGACGGCCTGGTTTCGCGCATCGAGGAGATGTTTGTCACGGGCAAGCCGCCCTACCCGGTGGAGCGCACACTGCTGACCACGGGCATCCTGGCTCACCTGTTTGATTCGAAGGTGAAGCGCTATCAGCGCATTGAAACGCCGGCGCTTGGGATCCGGTACACGCCGACGGACGGTTGGCACCAGAGCGCCTAATGCCTAGCCCCATGCGTGAGCTTGGGGCTTTTTCGCGGTCCCCCAATAAGCCCCAAGCTCACGCATGGGGCTAGGCGGAGGGTTGCGGAGAAAACCCAAAGCTCACGCATGGGGCTAGGCGGAGGTCGGAAGGGTTGTGGAGAAAGCCCCAAGCTGACGCATGGGGCTAGGCGGAAGTCGGTGCTCAACAAACAGAAGGGCCGTTGTACCAACCCCGAGGGGATGGCACAACGGCCCTGTTTTCTTGCTTCCGTTGCCGGAGCTTAGAAGGCCAAGCGCAGGCCGAAGCGCATGGTGCGCTGCGGGGACTGGCCGGTGCCGGCACCGGTGATGGCCATGAAGTTGGCCGGGTTGGACACGTTGGCGTTCGGGTTGTTGAGCGCCGGCGTGTTGGTCCAGTTCAGCGCTTCACCACGGAACTGGAGGTTAAACCGTTCGGAGATGGTGAAGCTGCGGAACAGGCCCAGGTTGGAGGAAACCAGCCACGGTCCACGGATCGCATTCAAGCCCATGTTGCCGAAGCGGACTTCGGAGACG
>JBIKMK010000127.1:0-9113 GCA_044359315.1 Bryobacteraceae bacterium
CCCGCCGGTGGCCCCGGAGCCCACCACGATTGCGTCAAAAGGTTCAGTCGAGACAGAGACTTGTGCCATCTGGCGCTATGCTAGCAGACGCTGCACCGCGCCTTGCGAACAGGGTCCAAACCAGTGTGGGAGAGCGCTAGAACCTGAACCGCTGCCCGCCCCATACACCACGTGGAGCGCCGGGGCAAAGAACGTGGCCTGGCGCACGGGAAACTCCCCATCGATGGCCGAAAAAGGCCGGGCGATGAAATCGCAACTCTCCTGGAACCCCGCCGCCCCAACTGAGCCGCGCTGAAATCGTCGATCCCGATGGAATTGAGCGCTAGAATGACACCCGGAAGCCAAACTGCAACTGGCGTCCGTTGCGGGCGGCGGTGATGCGTCCAAAGTCGGCCGCGCCATCGCGATTCACCACCGCGCCCGTGCAGCCGTCAATGGAGCAGCCGGGGTTCAGCCGGTTCATCGTGTTTTCAGCTTCGGCGATGGCCTCGGCGGTGTACTTTTCAAACAGCTTGAACTTGCGCGAGATGCGCGTATCCATCTGCAGGAAGTCCGGACCCCGGAAGGAGTTGCGGGCGCGACCGGCCAGGCGATCGTTCACCGTCAGGTCGTTGTTGATATCGGTACCGGCTACGGCGTTGACGTTGTAGCCACTGTTGTACCAAAGCAAGGAGCTTAGCTCGAAGCCATTGATCCACTTCAGCCCGGCGCTATCAAAGCGGGGCGCATAGAGCCACTGCGTGTTGAACGAGTGGCGGACGTCGGTTCCGGAGTTGCCGTAGTCGAGACGGCGGTTGGAAGGATCGGTGAGGGCACCGCCCTGCAGGTCGGAATCGCTGAGGGCGTGCGACCAGGACCAGGTGGCCGACAGTTGCAGGCCCTTCGAAAAGCGCTTCCGGACGCTCATGTCAAGGGCATGGTAGCTGGAGTTGGAACCCGTCTCAATCAAAAGAATGCGACGGAACCGCGGATCCGGACGATTGGCGGAGCCGCTGTAGAACGGGCGGCCATCAGCCAGGATGCGGACCGGCGCGCCGACGTTGATGTCGCGGCTGTAGGGCGAAAACCGGTGGCCCCAGAAGGAGTATTGGACGTTCATCGCGACATCCTTCACCACTTCGCGCTCCACCTGGAAGTTGGCGTTGTGGCCGTAGGTGATGCGGTAGTCCGAGGGGAAGGCATTGATGTCCGGCGGTGTGGCGCGGAAGCTGGCCGCGTTGGTGAGGACATCGCCAAACCTAGGTGCGTTCGGATCCGTGCCCGGGATCGTATAGCTCAAAATGCGGCGCCCATTGACAGAGGCCGCGGTGACGGCCAGGTTCAGCGCCGGGTTATCGAAGTACATGCCATAACCGCCGCGGACCACGGTGCGCTGTCCGCCAAACGGAGTCCAGGAAAACCCAAAGCGCGGCGCGAAGTTCAGATTGTTGTTGTTGATCTTCCGCGACAGTACGTAGGGCGCTTGATCATCAAGGGTGGGGAACAGGACCAGTTCGTAACGTACCCCGAGGTTCAAGGTCAGGTTCGGCCGCACGCGCCACTCGTCCTGCAGGAAGGCGTTGAAGTAATTGAAGGTGAGCGGAATGTCCCGTTCGCCAAACTGCTGGCTCAGCTGCGTGTAGGTGTAGGCGCGTCCGGTGGCCGGATCGGTCTCGTTGCGCGTGGTGCGGAGGTACTGGTCCAGCGGCGACACCGCGGCGCGCCCGCCCGCGGCAGCAAGTCCGCCGAAGTTGTACGTGCGGGTCAGCGGGAGACGGTTCAACAGCTGGGTGCTCTGATAGTCAATGCCGGTCTTGATCGAGTGTTTGCCCAGCGTCCAGGAGACGTTGTCGATGATCTGCGTCGATCTTTCGACCTGCTCATTTCCAGCCAATGGATTGACGCCGAAGTTGGCGACGCCGGTGATATCGATGAGTGCGCCGTTGGCAGGAGCGGGCACATAAGTATTTCGGATCACGGAGCGCCGATTGAGGCCGAACCGGACTTCGTTGAGCAGATTCGGCTTGATCATGGTGGTGAACTGAGCCGCACCGCCGTTCATGCGGTCCTCGAAGGTGGTGGACCGGCTGATGGTGGTGAGCCCGCCGCCGCCGCCCGGTTGGTCGTTGGTGAAGCGGTTGTAACGGATGAAGCCCGTGTTCTTCGGGTTGAGCTGGAAGTTCATCTTGGCGGACGGCGTGTGGAAGGTCTCTCCGAATGGGGAGTTGCCCAAGTCCGCCGCCGGTAGGCGGAGCGCCGCCGCGTTCGCTGGGGAGATGGTGACCGGTGAGGGCAGCTTGTAGGGATTGAATTCATCGTTGATGAAGAACCAGAGGCGGTCTTTGATCAGGGCTCCACTGAAGTTGCCGGCCACCTGATACCAGGGCTGATCCGGCTTGATCGCCGCCAGCGGAGGACGGGCAGCGGCCGCGATGGGGCGGTTCAAATACATGAAGCCACCGTGGTAGGTGTTGGTTCCCGAGCGGGAGACGACGTTGATGATGCCGCCGGCAGCTCGTCCGAACTCGGCGGAGTATCCGCCGGAGAGCACCTGCATTTCCTCCACCGATTCCGGAGTTGAGATCACCAGGCGGATCTGGCGGGCGTTGGCGCGCTGGGTGTTGTCGATGCCATCCACGGTCCAGGTGCTGCGGTTGTTGCCGCCAAAGGTGAACTGCGTGGTTCCGAAGCCGGTGGACGGAATACCTTTGACGCCGGGGCCAATCAGGTGCAGGTTGTAGACATTGCGCGAGGTGATCGGCAGGGCGCGCATGGCGCGGGAGTTGAGGACCTCGCCCTGCGCCGCGAGACCTGACGATTCCACCATCGCCGCATCGGCCTGTACGGTGACCGAATCGCTGGTCGATCCCACTTTGAGCGAGATGTTCACGCGGGCCTGTTGGCCGACACGCAGCCCAATGCCGCTCTGCCGGTATTCGGAAAAGCCCGGCGCGGCGATGATCAACTCATAGGTGCCCACCTGCAGCAGCGGAAAGCGGAAATAACCTTCGTCATTCGCCTTGGTCTCGAAGCGCTGGTTGGTGAGCATGCTGCGGATGGAGACGCTGGCGCCAGGGATCCGGCCGCCGGGCTCGTCCATCACATAACCGTCCAACGCGGCGTCGGTGGCATTGGTTTGGGCGAACGAGGAAGTAGAGAAAAGTGCGAAAAGAAGAAGGAAAGAACGCATCGTCATCAGACTACCGACTGTTTGTTGCACGGCTGTAAGGATTGCGTGAAAAACTGGGTTGCTATGAAGGTCTTTGCGATTCTGCTCGCTTCCGCCGCCTCTGTTGTGGGGCAGTCGGCCTTGCCCTTGCCGGGCATCGCAAATCAGCTGGTGGCGAAGAACTTCTATCTGCTGGCACGTGTCGATGCGGACTCCGGCGTGCGCCGCCAGCTCGATGGCGACACCGTGCTGCGCAAAATGGGCGACGCCAAGCGCGCCGCGATGACGAAGGCTTTTGAGACCTGCGCGATCGACGCCACCTGTCACTTTGCGGCGATACGCTTGACGGATGAAGAGATCGAGACCGCCGCGGTGCGCTTGCGCGAGCTGGCGTCGGCGAAGGGTCCGCTGCAGAGCCTGGTTGCAGGTCCTCTGCGCGATTCCGGGGTCTTCATCCGCTATCACGCGATGAGCGATGCCGCGCTGATCGAAACTGCATGGCGGGACGCCGCCAAGGGCATCAACCGCCTGATCGAGGTCTATGGCCAGGGCAAGCCAGGACGGTATCCGGCCATCGATTCGATCGCCTATGATGCTTCCTCGGAGATCTACCGCCGCTTGGTGGCGGCTTTGATGGGCACGCTCGACACCAGCCTGGCCCCAAGCGAAGCATTCTTCACGCCGTCGTTGCGCTTCGCGACCGAACTGATGATGCTGAACCGCCGCGACGAGGCCGCCCGGCATGAGCCGATGGAGGCGGGCGAAAATCGGGCCGCCTGGAAAGCCGCGCAAACCACGCGCTGGGCGGACTATCCCTACACCGTGGTCGTCATCCCGGGAGCGGGCGGCACGGATCTGACGACGCGGCTCTCCGCCGCTGGACGCTTGCGGTCCATGGTGGCGGCGCAGCGCTGGAAGTCCAAGCAGGCGCCCTTTGTGCTGGTCTCGGGCGGCTACGTGCATCCCAACCAGACGCCGTTTGCGGAAGCGATCGAGATGAAGCGGCTGCTAATGCAGGAGTTCGGTTTGCCGGAGGCGGCTATCATCGTCGACCCTCACGCGCGCCACACCACGACCAACATGCGCAACGCCGCGCGGCTGATGTTCCGCTATGGGTTCCCGATGGATCGTCCCGCAGTGGTCTCGACCGACCCTGGACAATCGGCGTACATCGAAGCGCCGCTGTTCGCCGAGCGGTGCCGCAAAGAGCTCGGCTACCTGCCGTATCGCCTGGGCAAGCGGCTCACGCGCTTCGATCAGGAATTCTTTGCGCTGCTCGAATCACTGCACGGCGACAACACCGATCCGCTGGACCCTTAAGAGACATTCATGACGAAAACCTTTTTGCGTTTGGCCGCACTGGCGGCGTCGATGAGCGTGTGCCACGCCTGGGGCGTGCGCGGCCATCGTGAAATCAACCGAGCCGCCGTGCGCGGCATTGCTGACGACGGCCCGGCCTTCTTGAAAGCGCACGAGGACTACATCGTGTTCTTGGGCCCAGTGCCGGACAACTGGCGCGTGGGTGCGGAGCCGTTTGTGAAGATCTTCGAAGATCCGAACCACGGCTGGTTCCAGGAACAGTCGCCCAAGCTGATGCAGAACCCGCCGCGGTCACGCTACGAGTTTGTGGTCGAGCTCTATCGCGAGTACGAGAAGACCAAGAACCCTCGCACCAATGTCCGCTGGACCGGCACGATGCCCTATGCCGCCGTCGAAATGTACGAACGCATCCAGGCTGGCATGCGCCGCTATCGCGCGGCGAAGGAACTGGGTTCGGCGGAGCTGAAGTTCATTGAACTGGAGATCGCCACCAGCGCCGGCTACCTGGGCCACTACCTGGCCGATTCCGCCAATCCAATGCACAACACGATCCACCACGACGGCTGGGAGGGCGAGAACCCCAAGGGCTACTCCACCGATCCGCGCGTGCACGGGCGGTTTGAGACGGCGTTCGTCGAGTTGATCCAACTGACCAGCAAAGAAGTATCGGAACGGATGCCGGCGCCCAAGGTTTTGGACGACCCCTTCAACACGATGATGGCGCACATCGGAAGCAGCTTCGCGGAACTGGAGCATGCCTACGCTCTGGATAAAGCCGGTGCGTTCACCGACGAGAATCACGAAGAGGGACGCGCGCTAGTCTACAAACAGACGGCGGCGGCAGCTTCCCTGATGCGCGACATGCTGCACACCGCCTGGGTCCGCAGCAAGGAGCCGCTGCGTATGGGCGGCGCCAACGATGGGCGCAACCGGTTGAACCCGATCTCGCCGTCTCACCCGCAGTACAACCCGGCCACAGGCTCGGCACCCGCCGCCAAGCGCGAATAGCTGCGCTTCCGGCCGGGGCCGCCGCAGGCGAGATGCGGTGAGCCGCGCGTCGTGCACCGGAATGGGATAGGATGTCCGGCAGCCGGTAAGGAGGCTTCTTCATGTTTTCTGGTCTTTCTCGTTTGGTGCGGAGCCGCGTATGGCCCCTGGTATTGATGCCCAGCTTGCTGGTGCTGCCCGCCGCCGCGCAGGGCTCCGGGCGGATCTTCAACACGGTGAAGACCAAGCTGGCTGAAGGCAAGAAAGTGATGGGCGGGACGGTGTCATCCAGCGACCCCGACATCTATTGCGCCATGGCCTCCTCCGGCTGGGACTTTACCTGGATTGAGATGCAACACAGCCCGCTGAGCCACCAGGAAGTGGCGCGGATGATCTGGGCCTGCCGCGGGTCCGCCGCGATGCCGTTTATCCGCGTGCCGGATGCCACGGAAGGCGACATCCAGAAGGCCGTCGACATGGGCGCGGCGGGCATCATCATCCCGATGGTGGACTCGATGGAGAAGATCAAGAATGCCGTGAAGTTTGCGAAGTACCCGCCCATCGGCGCGCGCAGCCAGGGCGGCGGCCAGTATGGTTCGCTTTGGGGCGCTGACTATCGCCAGATCGCCAACAACAACATCATGATCGTGGCGATGATCGAATCCCCGGCCGGTGTGGCCATCGCCGACCAGATCGCCTCACTACCGGGCGTCGATGCCATCTTCGCGGCCAGCACCGACTTGACCAGCTTCTCTGGCTTGAAGCAAGGTGAGCCCCAGTACGAGCAGATGATCACCAAGATCAAGGAAGCGACGCTGAAGGCCGGCAAGAAGCTGGGCGGCCCGCTGGCCTGGACCAATCGCGACGGCTTCACCTTCTTCCAAGGCCCCGGTGAAGCGATCCTGCTAAAGAGCGGCGTGAAGGCGGCGCTCGGCGGCGCTATCGAAGGCGAGAAGAAGGGCGTGGCCGCACTGGAAGGCACGGAGAAGAAGCAGTAGCCGCGGCTACTTTCCGCCTGACTTTCAGAATCCGCATGCTTGCGCATGGCGGCTCGGAATGGACATTTCTGCGCTTGCATATCCCTTCAGAGCCGCGACAGCAAGGGAGCGGTGGGAGATGCCAATGTGGCGAGGGTAGCTACGCCAGCACTGCACCCACCTAATAGCCACGCGAGCGCGTGACACCCTTGCCTTGCTGCACCGTCACCCACTGGTTGGCCGCAACCGCGCCCACGCTCGATTCCGTCCCGTCCGGCCAGCGGATGGAAAGCTGAGCGCTCTCCGCCTGGCCCAGACCGAAGTGCACGCGGAAGTCGCCTTGGGAGATGTGGAAGCCGCCGCTGCGGACTTCATCCACCTGGGTTCGCCCACCCGCCGTCAGCCGCAAGCGCGCGCCCACCGCGTGACGTCCATTGGCCAGCAGCGGCTCGATCATGACGGATTTGCCGCGAGGCGCGAAGTTCTTTAGCAGCGATGGCGGCTCATACATATTGACGATCACGATCTCAGGCGTGCCGTCGTTGTCCAGGTCGCCCACGGCCAAGCCTCGTGAACCATGCCGAGCCAACACAGCTTCGCCCGCGGCCGTGGATAGGTCATGAAACTGGCTATCGCCGCGATTCCAGAACAGCGTCCGCGGTTGACGGAAGATCTCGCCGATCGCCGCTGCATCCACTTCCGGGTAGACGTGGCCATTGGCGTAGAAGATATCCCGCCAGCCATCCTGATCGATGTCGATGAAGGCCGCACCCCAACCCAGCAGCCGCGTATTGATGGCCAGCCCCGCGGCGGAGGTGACGTCCTGGAAGCCGAAAGTACCGATGTTGCGGTAAAGCGTCGGCGTATCGTCAGTGAAGTTGGTTTTGAAGATGTCCAGCCGCCCGTCGCCGTTGTAGTCACCGGCGGTGGCCCCCATGCCGGCTTGTTCACGGCCATCCTCATTCAGGGCCGCCCCGGAGGTGATGCCGATCTCTTCAAAGGTGCCATTGCGTTGGTTGCGGAACAGCAAGCTGGCGGTGGAATCGCAGGCCACATAGATATCTGGCCAGCCATCATCATCAAAGTCGCCCACCAGCACCGTGAAGCCGTAGTAGCGCGACGGTGTGGCGATGCCCGCCGCCGCCGTCACGTCCACAAAGCGGCCGCCATCGTTCCGATAAAGTGACATGCTTTCGCCAGGCAGGCCACGCGGTCCGCAGACCACGGGCATGTTCTTCCAGGTGCAATGATTCTTGTCGGTGGGCCGAGCGGTGGCGGCGATATCCAGGTTGGCGTAGTGGGCGACGAACAGATCCAGGTCGCCATCGCGGTCGTAATCCACAAAAGCGCAGCCGGTGCTCCAGCGCTTGGCCGCGGGCGCGGGCAGGCGGGCCGATTCATTGGAGAACTTGCCGCCCTGGTTGCGGAGCAGCATGTTCGGGCCCCATTGGGTGATCAGCAGATCGGTCCGGCCGTCATTGTCGAAGTCCCCCGCGCAGACGCCCTGCGCCCATTCAAGCGGCGGAATGCCGCTCGTGGCGGAGATGTCTTCAAATTTCAGGCCGCCGCGGTTTCGGTAGAGCGCGGGCACGCGGGGCTTGCGGTCCGCCATATCGGGCGCGCTGGGCAGCAGCACGTCCAGCAGACCATCTCCATCGACATCCACCAAAGCCACACCATTGCCCGTCACCTCGACGATGTAGCTGGCGCGGCGTGGTGACGGCGAGATGTTGACGGCCGTCAGGCCCGCCTCCCGCGCCACGTCACGATAGTCAATCTTGGGAGCCACCAGACCCGGCGGCAAGGGGCGGCGTGACTGCGGACGACGGTTGGCGGTGGCCATTCCCTGCGGCCACGCCGCCAGGGCGATCACCGCCAGCAACACCAGACACGCAACAGCAGGGCGCTTCACGCCCGGATCGTAGCACGGCATCAGCGGCGCTTATCCGGAGCTTTGGCCTGGAGTTCGAGAAACAGCTTGCGCTCCGCGTCCGCCTCGGCTGGCCGTTCCAGGCGGCGGTAGAGTTGGGCCAGCAGGTAGTGCGGCGCGGCGTCGGTGGGATCAAGCTCCGCTGACCGGCGCAGCCAGCGCTCCGCCTTTGGCCATTGCTCCAGACGGGTGAGCGCTTTGCCGGCCAGGTAGAAATTGCGCGAGCTCTGCGGATTGCGTTCCGCTGCCTCAACGGCCAGGTTGAAGGCGCGGCGGTTGTCGTCTTCCTTCATCAGCAGCTCCGCCAGATTGGCGTGGGCCCAGTCATACCCGCGATGAGCGGTGGCCACTAATGAGATTGCGCGGATGTGCGCCTGGATGGCTTCCGGGATACGTCCCGCCGCTTCACGCGCGAGGCCCAGGTTGTCCCAGGCGCGGTAATGATCGGGCTGGGCGGCGACGATGGCTTCAAATTGAGCGCAGGCCGGATCCGGCCGGGCATTGAAGTAGTAGACCCGGCCCAACGCATAGCGCCCATCGCTATTGAACGGCTCGCGACGGACCAGGTCTTCCAGCAACGTGATCGCCTCCGCGTCGCGGCCCAGCAGGTAAAGCAAATTACCCTTTAGGACCAGCGCTGCACTATGGAGCGGTTCTTCCGCCAAACACTGTTCCGTATCGGCCAGGGCCGGCGCGAAACGTTGGGCGCTGATGTTGGCTTGGGCGCTAGCCAGTTGCAAACGGCACGTGG
>JBIKMK010000762.1:0-2518 GCA_044359315.1 Bryobacteraceae bacterium
CAATGCCGAAGGCGGTGCCGAGGACGACATTGGCGGTCTTGCGCGCGGCGCCGGGTACGGTCAGCAGTTGATCGATGTCCTGCGGAATTTCGCCACCGAACTCGCCCAGGATCTTTTTGGCGGCACCGATCACCGACTTGGCCTTGTTGTTGAAAAAGCCGGTCGAATGGATGTCCACGGCCAGTTCCGCCTGGCTGACGGCGGCAAAATCTTCGATGGTGGGGTACTTGGCAAACAGGCCGGGCGTCACTTTGTTGACGCGTTCATCGGTACACTGGGCCGAGAGAATGGTGGCGACCAGCAATTCCCAGGCATTGGTATGGTGCAGCGCGCAGGTGACGTTGGGGAACATCTGGTCCAGCAGAGCCAGAATCCGCTCCACCCGCGCTTTGCGCTCGGCAGCCGTTTTGGGTTTGGTGACGGAATGACCCGCGATCGGTTTTGCAGCTTTCTTGAGAGCCAACCCGCGATTTTAGCAGGCGCGGCTGAGCCCCCCGATTCAAGGGGATGCTTCCGCTGATGGCGCGCCTGCTCCAGAGCCCTTACTTTCAGCTGGCCTTGCTGGTGCTGGCGGTCTTTTATGCCGCGCCTGGTGGCAGCTTTCACCTGGATGACTACTCGCTGTTTGAGGGGCCGGGCAGCCTGGTCCGCCCGCTGACCCAGCTCAGTTTCTGGCTGAACGGCACCGGCTACTTGGAGGGCCGGGGGCAGCAGGCCGCGTGGGTGTTCCTGCTGGTGAATGTGCTGCTGCATTTCGCCAATAGCTGTCTGGTCTTCGCCGTCCTGTCCCGGTTGATGGACCGGCGCGTGGCCACGGTGGCGGCCATGTTCTTCGCCGTTCACCCCCTGCAGGCCGAGGCCGTAAGCTACGTCTTTGCGCGAGCCACGCTGCTGGCGGCGTTGTTCTGCTTGCTGACGCTGCGGGCTTGGCTGGATGACCGGCCTTGGCTGGCCTGCTGCTTGTTTGCGGCGGCGGTGTTGTCGAAAGAAGATGCGCTGGCGTTACCGCTGGTGCTGGCGGTGATCGAGCGGCGGGCATCAAGACCGCTGGTCGTTACCTTCGCCATCGCCGCCGCCGCCGGTGCCTGGAGCGTTTGGGCGGTGGTGATGACCCCGGGCTCCGGTGCGGGCACGCAGGCGGGCATCGCGCCGCTGGATTATCTGGCGGCCCAGGGAGCCGTGATCGGCCGCTATCTGCGCTTGCTGGTGTTCCCGGTAGGGTTGACGCTGGACCCGGAGGTCTCCACCGCGTATGGCTGGTTGGGCTGGGTGATCCTGCTGGCCGCGGTCGCGGCGGTGGCCCGTTTTCGGGCCGGGCAACTGGCCATTGCGGGGCTGTTGCTGTTGTTGCCTTCGTCATCGATCGTGCCGTTGCAGGACCTTTCCGCGGACCGCCGGATGTATTTGCCGCTGGCGGCGCTGTCGGGTCTGGCGGCATTGGCGCTGGCACGCGTCCAGCCGCGCTGGTCGGCCGGGGTGCTGGTGCTGGTGCTGGTATTGGGTGCCGTTTGCGCAAAGCAGGTAGGCCATTGGCAAACCGAGGAGTCACTATGGCGGCACGTCACCACGGAATCGCCGCGCCAACTGCGTCCGCAGATCCAGTTGGCGCGCGCCGTCGAGCCAGGGGAATGCCTCCGCCTGCTAGAGCCTTGGGAGCAACGCCTACCCGATGAATATGCCATCCCGGCGGAGATGGGCCGATGCGCGCTCCAGATGGGAGACGCGCCACGTGCGCTGCGGCACTTTGGCCGCGCGCTGGCTCTCCGGCCCAATGATGTTGCGGCAAAACAAAACCGCGATGCGGCGCTGAAGGCGCTGGGCATCGCGGTTCGCTAGTGTCCAGACGGTGCTTACTTGGCCGTGACTGTGCTTGCCTGACCGTGACGGTGCTTACTTGATCTCGAACTCCGCTCGGATAAACTGCCAGTCCGGCAGTTCGTAGGCGCGCAGAGTGGTCTTGATGGGGGCTGACACTTCGCGCGTGCCCAGCGGCTCTATCGCCGGGACGCGGACGTCAAAGGCGGCGAGCGGTGTGTCGCCGGACTTGGCGTTGACGGCCTTCAGCGTGACCGTCAATTCCAGTTGCCCGGTATCGGCCGTGGAGTGGTTGATGATCAACATCTTCACGCTGGCCCGCTGGGCCTTATCTTCAGAGAGCCGGAAGCCACTAATCTCGATCAGCTTGGCCAGTGGGTGTGCGTTGGTCGCGGCGGCGGGGGCACCCGGCTCCGTGGCGGCGGCCGTGGGGGCCACTTCCGTGGCGGAGCGCTGTTTCCACCAGACGGCGCTGGCAATGATCAAACCCACCACGGCGGCGACGCCCACCATTACCAGCCACTGCGGCAAACCGGCCTTGGGCTCAGCATAAGGCGGACGAGGTCCGGTGGGAGGCGGTCCGTATCCCGGCGGCGGTGCGGCGTACCCGGAGGAGGGTGGCGCCTCTTCCTGTCCGCCGAATAGAAATCCCGCCGGCTTCGGCGGCCGGCGTTGTTCGGGTGGTGGCAACTCCGCTGCCGCT
>JBIKMK010000763.1:0-2515 GCA_044359315.1 Bryobacteraceae bacterium
TATGGATGAGTATAGACGGGCGACGCTCCGCTAAAATGAAAGTGCCATGCCCCCCACCACCAAGCCCGCTGAAGGAGAGTACCTCGCCTATTTCGGCCGCTACATTTCGCTCGTGCCCGAGGGCGATATCATCGAGCAGTTGCAAACGCAGATCGGCGCTACCATGGCACTGCTCCACACGGTCTCTGAAGAAAAGAGCAGCTTCCGCTACGCTCCCGGCAAATGGAGCATGAAGCAATCGCTGGGCCACGTCATCGACACGGAGCGCATCTTCGCCTATCGTCTACTGGCCATCGCCCGCGGAGAAAAGGCCGCGCTGCCCAGCTTCGACCAGGATGAATACGTCAACGGTGCTGATTTTGATAACTGCTCCTGGGCGTATCTGGTGGCGGAGTTCGAACTGGTGCGGCGGGCAACGGTGGCGATGCTGAAGAACCTGCCGGAGTTTGCCTGGGAGCGTACGGGCACGGCCAGCGGTGCGCCCACCTCCGCCCGGGCACTGGCCTTCATGATGGCCGGCCATGAGCTCTATCACCGGGCAATCTTCCGCGACCGCTATCTCGCGGCTTAGCCTCCCCAGGCAGTTGCGTCGCGCCGGGGATATACTCTTGGTGCTATGGAACGCCGCAATTTCGGAAAATCGTTCATCGGGGCCGCTTTGGCCGCCGGTGCTGCTCCCGCTGCCGCCACGGCGGCTCCCACTGTGAACAAGCCTTGGGGTCCAGGAATCAAAGTCACGCTGCAGGCCGGCGCCAACCCCACGGACGATGATCTGCGCTTCGTCCACCAGCTGGGCCTGAAGTATGTCAACTTCCACCTGGACGCCAAAGACGCTACGCTCGAGAACTTCCAGCGTCTGAAGAGCAAGGCCGAATCCGCGGGCCTGAAGGTGTGGAACATCGGCCACATGGGCAACCGCAACATGGAGGAGGTCACCCTCAACCTGCCGGGCCGCGACAAGCGCATTGAAGAGTACAAGCAGTACTTGAAGAACATGAACAAGGTGGGCATCCGCTATGTCACCTACGCGCACATGGCGAATGGCATCTGGTCCACTGATCGCGAAACCACCCGCGGACCCGCACCGGCGCGGGCCTTCAACATGGCCAAAGGCGGCAAGGGCTACTGGGGCGGCAAGACCTACGAGTTGCCACTCACCCATGGCCGCGTCTATTCCGAACAGGAGATCTGGGATAACTGGGCCTACTTCATCAAGCAGGTCGCTCCAGTGGCTGAGGCGGAAAACGTCTTCATCGGTTGCCATCCGGACGACCCGCCGGTGCCCATGCTGGGCGGCATTCCGCGCTGCATCTTCGGCACCTTTGAAGGCCACAAGAAGGCGCTGGAGATTGCGAACTCGCCCAACGTGGGCCTCTGCTTCTGTGTCGGCACGTGGCTGGAAGGCGGCGAGTTGATGGGCGCCGATGCCGTCACGGCGATCAAGCATTTCGGCGCGCAAGGCAAGATCTTCAAGGTCCACTTCCGCAACATGTCCGCCTCGTTGCCGCACTTTGTCGAGACCTTTGTCGACAACGGCTACTACGACATGTACCGCGCCATGAAAGCGCTGGTGGAAGTTGGCTTTGACGGCAGCTTGATCGGCGACCACTTCCCGGAGATGGTGGGCGGCCCCAAGGTGGCGGTGGCCTACACCATGGCGTGGCTTCGCGCCATGGCCCAGCGCGCGGAAAGTGAAGTGGGCGTCAAAGCGTAGCCTCCGGCTGTTTGCAGTTGTTTTCAAAGGGGCCGTTAGCCGTTGGCTGGCGGCCCTTTGCTTTGGCCGGAAAACGATGTTTTCGTATTGATAATCGAATCTCGATAAGTGCAACGAACTAAACGAGATCCCCGGTTGTCGCCGCCCGGTCAACTGCGATATGCTTTCCGCGGTTGACAACGCGCCACGGAGCACGATCTGGCCGGGCGCGAGGAAAGAAAAGAGAGGCTTCCCCCGTATGGCGAGCAATCGTGGCGTAGCATATATCGCACCCGGCAAAGTTGAGGTGCAGTCGATTGATTATCCGAAGCTGGCGATCGGATCGCGCCGTTGTGATCATGGCGTGATCTTGAAGATCGTCTCCACCAACATTTGTGGCAGTGATCAGCACATGGTCCGCGGGCGCACCACCGCACCTGCCGGCCTGATTCTCGGTCACGAGATCACCGGTCAAGTTGTGGAATGCGGCCGCGACGTGGAGTACTTGAGTGTCGGCGACATCGTCAGCGTCCCCTTCAACATTGCCTGCGGCCGTTGCCGCAACTGTAAGGCGGGCCAGACCGGCATCTGCTTGAACGTCAACCCTGCCCGTCCCGGTGCCGCCTATGGCTACGTGGATATGGGTGGCTGGGTGGGTGGTCAGGCCGAATACGTCATGGTTCCCTATGCTGACTGGAACCTGCTGAAGTTTCCGGACAAAGATCAGGCCATGGCCAAGATCAAGGACCTGACGCTGCTGTCGGACATCTTCCCCACCGGCTTCCATGGAGCCGTCACCGCCGGCGTCGGACCCGGCACCAT
>JBIKMK010000764.1:0-2514 GCA_044359315.1 Bryobacteraceae bacterium
ATGGCGAAGGCGATCCCCAGCCCCGCCATCCACGAATGGTTGAAAGCCAAGGCCGCCGCCACTGATAGCGGCAAATGGGCAGCGATCACCAGAAAGAAGATCTTATTCGCCCGGCGAAGGTAGTTCTGGGCGAAAGAGTTTTCAGCAGCATTCATACGAAGTTTTTCAATCAGCCTTCCAGCGCAATCGCGATGCGCCTAACGTTCCAATAGAGCTTTCAAACCAAACGGGTCCAGCCGCGCCCGCATCTGCCGGGAAGTCGCACACCCATAGACCGGCAGCGCCTCGACCGCCGCTCCCCGCGATAACTTGGCGAGGATCTCCTGATCATGGAACCCGTCCTGCGCGTCCCGGCGCTGGGAATAGCCACCCGCATAACGGACCCGGCCATCGGGTGCCACCACAATCAGCAGCGGTGCCGCGGAGATCTCCATGTTCAGGTTGGCCAGGCGCAATCGGCCAGCACCCTCCACCGGCACCATCCGCTCCCGGACACCGTCAATCCCCGGCCGCTGCTTCAAATAGGCGCGAACCCGATTGGAACAGGCGCATCCCTCAGCCAGCACATGGATCATCACCCACTGGCCGCTGCCGGACGCCGCGCGAGACTCAATCGACGGTGCCTGAAAAGGTACATGGGAAGCACCCAAAGAGGCGATCAGGATGGAGGGCAGCACCACACCAGCGGCGAATACGGAGGATTGAAATGCTGCTCGGGGTCCCACAACGAGGCATATCGGAATGTCTTTGGTGATCTTGAAATGACCACCCAGGAAGATCTTCGGGACGATTCAGTGGCATTCAATTATCCACTTGTATTTCCCCTTTTGTTCGCCTACACTTGAGCCATGGCATTAACCCGCCGGCAGAAAGAAGTGCTGGACTTCATTGCGCACTTCGTCCAAGACAATCAATACAGCCCCAGCTACGAAGAGATTGCCACGGGGTTGGACCTGGCGTCGCTCGCCACCGTCCACAAACACATCCAGGCCCTGGAGACCAAGCGGTACCTGAAGCGTGGCTTCAACCAATCCCGCTCCATTGAGCTGGCGGAGAAGTATTTCCAGGAGCAAAAGCAGTTTGCTGAGCGCGCCCCGGCGATGATGAGGCCGGTGGCGGTGATGCCGTCGGTGCCGCTGCTGGGCCGGATTGCAGCCGGTGCTCCGGTGGAGGCCGTGGCCGGTAACGCGACGCTGGAGTTTGGTGACTTCGCCGCCAACACCGACACCTATGCCCTGGAAGTGCGCGGCGATTCGATGATCGACGATCACATCATGTCCGGCGACTTTGTGCTGATAAAGCGGACTCGCGAAGTCCGGGATGGCGATATCGTCGTGGCCCTGGTGGGAGGCACGGAATCAACGCTGAAACGGTTCTATCGCGAACCCGATGGGCGCGCGCGACTCCAACCGGCCAACTCGACCATGGGCCCGATTCTGGTCCCGATGGACCAGCTGGAAATCCAGGGCAAGCTGCTGGCGGTGCTGCGCAAATACGGCCGATAGGCCGTGAAGCTAGCGCAGGCGGTCGATAGGCCGTGGAACTAACGCAGGCGGCCGATAGGCAAGTGAAGGAAATGGGCGGCGGATGGAGGTGGGGGCCTCGATCCACCGCCCATTTCACGATTGGCTGGTGCGACTCACCGGGCTGGTGCCGGAAAAGCTAGAGACGTTCTGGTTACAGTCCGTAGCGGGACTTCACTAAGTCTTCCGCCCGGGCCCAGTCATCCAGGGCGCGGCCGTGCTGACAGCCGCCGTCCATCCAGAGTTGGTAGGCGACCCGCGAGATCTCATCGCTGAGCGCCGTCAGGCTGACCGTCTCGGTGGGCACGGACTGCGTGGCAATGATCGGCTCCGCTGCGGGGGTGGCGGCCGGAGTGGCCACGCCAGCCAGCGGCGACGCGCTCTCGACGGCCTTTGGTTCCTTCACGGCCTTGGCCGCTGTCGCGGAGACCTTGGCCTTCACCGGTGCGGCCTTGCTGGCCGGAACTTTAGCTGCGGCCTTCTTGGGGGTTGCGGCCACGTCGGCTTTGGCGGCCTTCGCGGGCACTTTGGTATCGGTGGCCTTCACGGCCTTGTTGGCTTTGACGGCCTTGACTGTCAACGGAGCAACGACCTCCGGCTGAGAGACTGCTTCCGCTTTGATTGTTCGCTTCGTGGGCATAGTTTGTCCTTTTGTTATTTGTGTTACGACAGGGTGGAAAAATCAGCGTGGAGATTTCAGTATAAAACAAAAGTCTCCAACTTTGTTCCGCCGCCCCCGCAGGCGGGGTCCAACTGCGATATGCTTCTTCGATGTTGCAAATTCAGCGCAGGCAGGAAGTGGCTGACGTTCTGGTGATCGGCTCCGGTGCCGGTGGCGGCACCATGACCCACGTGCTGGCCAACAAGGGCGTCAATGTGACGTTGCTGGAGGCCGGCCCGGGGCTGAACCCCGCCAAGGACTACAAGGAGCACATGTGGCCCCACCAGGTGGACCACCGTGGTGCCGGGACAGGCAAAAACTACCAGGGCC
>JBIKMK010000765.1:0-2512 GCA_044359315.1 Bryobacteraceae bacterium
CCCGCTGAACGTTGAACAGATACTGGACCACGTACGGCGTGCGGCGCTCATACAGATTGGCAAAGCTGTAGGGATTGGCAATCTGCGGGAAGGCGCCGACAATCGAAGCAAAGCCATTGGCCCACTGCGTGTCCGGACGCGCGCTGTTCGATTCCTGGCGGAACCGGCCGGCGGTGTTGCGGGCCAGGTCGAAGCGCGGGTTGCCGGTGTCCTGGGTGTAGAACATGCCGGCACCCGTGCGGATCACCCACTTGGACGTCGGGTTCCAGCTGATGCCGAACCGGGGCGCGAAGTCGTTCTTGTCGATCTGCACCAACCGGTTACCCAGGCGGCCATCCTGGGCCACGTCGATACCGGGCCAGCGGATGGCGATGCCATCGTAGGGATTGCTGCCCTTGCCCTGGCGCAGAAACACCGGATAACGGCTGCGGTCCGCCACGGCGGGAGTGGAATCCATTTGAGGCATGTACACCGTGAACAAGCGGCCGCTTTGATCTTCCCAAGGCGGCGTGTTTTCGTAACGGAGGCCGAGCGATAAGGTCAGCTTAGAGGTCACCTTCCAGGTGTCGTCGATATAGAAGGCGTAGCTGTTGGCGCGGAAGCGGGCGCTGCCGATGGCGACAGCCTGCTCGGCGCGGCGGACTTCACCCAAAAGGAAATCGGCAAAGGCGTCGCCACCCAGATTGGCACCGGTCGGGGCGCGGCGGCTGGCGTTCACTTCAAAGCCAAACGAACCGCGGGCAAACTGGTTGCCGTCCTGGTTGAACTGATCGTTCCGGAATTCACCACCAAACCGGATGGTGTGCTTGCCCTTCACCCAGCTGGTGTTGTTCAGAAACTGCATCGAACGGTTTTTGTTTTCGTAAGGACCTTCCGAGTCATCGCCAAAGCCGGAGTAGTTGGTCAGGCCGATGGACGGAATCCCGTAGGTGATCGGCGCGCCGCCCTTCAAGCCGGGGATACCGATCTCGGTCACCACGTCGCGGACACCGGCCAACTCACGGGCGGTGGAGTTGTAAAAGCGGGTGAAGCCGAAACGGGTCTCATTGACGATATTGGGCGACAGCGTCCGGGTATTGGAGCCCATGTACTGTTCCACGTTGGTGAGAATCTGGGAGCCATTCAGCTTCAACCCCTGGTTGAACTGCACTTCATCACCCCAGCTATAGCGGCCGGACCATTGGGACCGGGACGATTCGTTCCAATCCATGCGCAGAATGAACTGATCGCGGTTGATCGGGGCGCCCTGCGCCTGCTGGAAGTTCCGGACGCGGGGCGTCGTGGTGGCAGTGTTCGGCGCCGGATAGAACTCCATCAGCTTCTTGGAAATGCCTTCGATCCGATTGGAGGGTATCGTCGCATTCGGGAAGGGCAGCGAATCAACCACCGCGCCATTCACCGTGCGCGTCCGCGGGTCATAGATACCGCCCGCGATTTCGCTAAAGTTGCCATCGCGCATCGCCGCGCTCGGCAGGTTGTACAGAGCTTGCGTCTGGCGGCGCTGACGGAACGCTTCATAGTTACCCATGAAGAAGAGCTTGTCGCGGCCATTCAGCAATTTCGGAATGATCACTGGACCAGAAAACGTACCGCCATACTGGTTCCACTTGAACGGATCCTTCGGCGGCCGGTTGACGTTGAAGGCGTAGTTCTTCGCATCCAGCTTGTCGTTGCGCAGGAACTCAAATGCCGTGCCGTGGAACTGGTTGCCACCCGACTTAGTCAGCACGTTGATCTGTGCCGTAGCGCGGCCAAACTCAGCCGGGTAGACGCCCGTCTGCACTTTGAACTCCTGCAGTGCGTCGATCGACGGCTGGATGACGAAAGTGTTGAAGTTGGGGTCAGTGTTTTCGACACCGTCCAAAGAGTAGTGATTGAAGGAACTGCGCTGGCCGCCGACGGAGATCGAATTCTCCGAGCGGAAGCCGCCCTGGCGGCTGCGCGCCTGACCCGCCGACGGGAATCCCGTCGAGGTATTGGGCGACAGCGAAACCAGCTGCAGGTAGTTACGGCCGTTCAGCGGCAGCTCAACGATGCGCTTGTTTTCGACGACGGTGCCGAGCGTTGAGTTCTCAGTGGTGAGAGCGCTGGCCTGAGCACTCACTTCGATACTCTCGCTCACCGAGCCCACCGTCATGTCCAGATCGAGACGAACCGTCTGCTGCACCTGGACTTCGACATTGGCGGCAGTGGCCGACTTGAATCCCTGTTTTTCGGCCTTCAAACTGTAGACGCCGGGAGGGAGGGAAGGAAAGCTGTAAATGCCAGCGTCATTGGTGACGGAGCTACGCTTGGCGTTGGTGGCGGTGTTGGTGATGTTGACGTTGACGCCCGGAACACTGGCGCCGGTGGTGTCGCGAACCTCACCCGTGATCTCACCCAGGGTTTGCGCCAACATAGGCAAGCCAAGGGAAGTTAACAAACAGAATACAAACAAAAGCCTCTTCATCGAGGTTTACCCCACTAAAGCAAATTAACGTACGCTACGGAGCAGGACGCGTTAACACAATAT
>JBIKMK010000766.1:0-2504 GCA_044359315.1 Bryobacteraceae bacterium
TAAAGCCTCCGTCATGATGCTGGCGGACGCGGCCGTGGCTCCGGCGCGGTTAGAATCGGACAAGCATGTTTTGCCACCGGTTCCACCGTCTTCTCCCGCTCCTTCTGCCGTTCACGCTGCCGCTCCTCGCTGAACCACAGCAGCGCAAACCCGTCACCCTGGAAGCCGTCGGCACGCAGCGGCCCAGCTTTGCCCCACGCGCCAACTGGTCCCCGCTGGGCAAGGAATTTGTCTACTCCGAAGCCGGTAAGTTGATGCTCTACGAGGCCTCTTCAAGGAAGGCCAAGGAACTGGTGGAGATGAAGAAGCTGGAAGCGCTGGCCACCAAGTCCGCGCCCGCCGGGCGCTTCGACTGGCAGAACCGCCGCGTCGCTGAAAAGACCGTCCAGTGGATGCCCAATGGCCGCGACCTGCTGCTGATCATTGAAGGCGATCTGTTCCTGTTCAACACCGATTCGAAAAAGCATGAGCAGCTCACCGCCACCGCCACCGCGGAGCGCGACCCCAAGCCTTCCCCAGATGGCAAGCGCCTCGGCTTCCGCATCGACCACGACCTCTACGTGATGGACATCGCCACCAAGAAGACCACCCGGCTCACCACCGATGGCTCGGCCAACATCCTCAACGGCGAACTCGACTGGGTCTACCCCGAAGAGCTGGACCTGGGCACCGCCTGGTGGTGGTCGCCCGATTCGTCGCGCATTGCCTATATGCAGTTCGACACCACGCGCCTGGGCACTTACCCGCATGCCGATCTGTTGGGCGTGACGGCCTTTGCGGAGCCGCAGAAGTACCCCAAAACCGGCACCCAAAATTCCGATGTCCGGCTGGGCGTCGTGGCCGCCACCGGGAGTTCCACCAAATGGATGGACCTGGGTGAAATGCGGGACCATCTGATGGCCCGCGTCAACTGGATTCCGGAATCCAACACGCTGGCGGTGCAGAAGCTGACGCGGGTCCAGAACAAGCTGGACTTTATTGCGGCCGATGCGGCCACGGGCACTTCCAAGGTGTTATTCACCGAAAAGGATGCTACGTGGATTAACGTCGCCGATGACCTCACCTTTCTGCCCTCGCGCAAACAGTTCCTGTGGTCCAGCGAGAAATCCGGCTTCCGGCACCTCTACCTGATGAGCTACGAAGGCCAGGAGGTCAAGCGCCTCACCAGCGGCGAATGGGAAGTCTCCGACGTCCTGCAGGTGGATGAGAAGGCCGGTAAGGTCTACTTCACCTCCACGGAAGCCAGCCCGCTGGAACGGCAGCTCTATGTGGTGGACCTGAACTCCGGCGAAAAGAAGGCCCTCACCTCCGCGGGCGGCACCCACACCATCTCCATGAGCCCCGCCGCGGACTTCTACCTGGACACGCACTCTTCGCTCAAAACTCCGCCGCGCACCACCCTCCACAAGGCCGATGGCGGGGAAGTGGCCGTCTTCCGCGAGGCCGACCGCAGAGTGATTGATGAGTTCGCCCTGCTGCCCACTGAAGTGGTGAAGGTCACCTCCACCGACGGCGCGCTGCTCTACGCCCGGCTGATCAAGCCCGCCAACTTCGACCCGGCCAAACAATACCCGGCCGTCGTGTTCGTCTACGGCGGCCCGCACGCGCAGACCGTCCGTGATTCCTGGGTGGGCCTCAGCTGGGAGCAGGCGCTGGCCCACAAGGGCTTCGTCATCTGGCAGATCGACAACCGGGGCTCCGCCGGCCGTGGCCACGCCTGGGAATCAAAGCTCTACCGCCGCATGGGCAAGCAGGAACTGGAAGACCAAAAGACCGGCGTGGAGCACCTCCTCAAGATGGGCTTTGTCGACCCCAAACGCGTCGGCATCAATGGCTGGAGCTATGGCGGCTATATGACGCTCTACGCCTTGCTCAACGCCCCGGAAGTCTTCGCGGCGGGCATTTCGGGCGCGCCGGTGGTGGATTGGCGGCACTACGACACCATCTACACCGAACGCTATCTGGGCCTGCCGCAGGAGAACGAAGCGGGCTACAAGGACAGCTCGGCGTTAACCTACGCGGGCAACCTCAAGGGCAAGCTGCTGCTGGTCCACAACTTTGGCGATGACAACGTCCTGTTCCAGAACAGCTTCCAGATGGCCGATGCCCTCCAGAAGGCGGGCAAGCAGTTTGAGATGATGATCTACCCCCAGAAGTCCCACGGCGTCTCCGGCCCCGCCGCCCGCCAAATGCGGGAGATGATGACCAACTTCCTCGAACGCAGCCTCGGCTCCGCCCAGTAGCCCGCACAACGAAAAAGGGCCGCCCATAAGAGCGGCCCTTCCCCCTAGCCCCATGCGTCAGCTTGGGGCTTCTTCACATCACCCTTTGGCTGCCTGCGCCAGGCAGCGTTTTCACGTCCCAGCGCCGTCAGCCGCCAACCTTAATGGTTGCTGCCGCCGCCGCTGCTGCCGGTATGGCTAGCCCCACCGCCGCCGGAGCGGCCGCCACCCATCGATCCGCTGGCGTCGCCACCGCTCGAAGCACCGCCACCCACCGGAGCG
>JBIKMK010000767.1:0-2502 GCA_044359315.1 Bryobacteraceae bacterium
ACAAGCCGCTTCGGTCCGCTCGGCGCACCTGCCGCAACTGAATGCCACGGTGGGGCAGACTTACCAGACCACCAACCTGCAGGGGATCGGCGTCATCTTTCCCGGCGTCTCCTCGCGGGTGGGGCCGTTTAAGGTGTTCGATACACGGCCCCGGTTGACGCAGACCATCTTCGACGCCGGCTTGGTGTCGCAGATCCGGGCGGCTCGGGTGGCGGTGGAACAGAACCGCTATGCCGTGGAAGCGGCGCGGGAGGCCACGCAGCAGGCCGTGCTGGACCTGTACTTGCAGGCGCTACAGGCGGAGTCCCGCATACTGGCCTCCAAGGCACGCCTGGAGACGGCTCGCGTGGTGCTGAAGCAGGCGCGTGACCGGGAAGCGTCCGGAGCGGCGTCAAAGCTGGACATCGCGCGCTCCGAGCAGGAGTTCTACAACGAAGAGCAAGTGATGGTGAATGCCGAACGGGACTACCGGGTGTTGAAGACGGCGCTGGCCCGCGCCATTGGCCTTGATAGCGAGAAGCTGGATATCGAGAAGCTGGACGCGAATCCGATGAAGCTGCTGCCGCCCGCCGATGCCGAGACCAAGGCCGCCGTGGCCGGTCGCGCGGAGTTGAAGTCCGACGAAGCCGGGATCCGGAGGGCCACCCAGGAGATGGAACGGGCAAGGCGCGAGTATCTGCCCAAAGTCGGCTTCAGTGGCGACTTTGGCGTGTTGGGCCAACATCCGGCGCAGAATCTCTCCACCTACTCAGTGGGTGTCTCGGCATCCATCCCGATCTGGACCAGTGGCCGGATCGCGGCTGACATTGCTGCCGCCCGCGCCCGAGTAGACCAGGCCAAGGAGCAACTGCGGCGGACTCGCCTGACGGTGGAGGATGAAACCCGGCAGTCATTGCTGCGGTGGCAGGCGGCGCGGGAGACGCTGGTGCTGGCCGAGAAGGCTTCAGCCGCGGCGCGGGAGAGCGTGGCGTTGGCGCGGTTGCGGTTTGAGGCGGGCTTGTCAACCAACATCGACACGGTGATCGCGCAGGGGCGGTTGGCGGAGGCGGAGGATGCAGAGATCCGCAATCGGCATGAGGTGTTGCGGGCACGGGCCTCGTATGCCCGCTCCAAGGGTGACGTCAATACGTTCTTTGAAGGGATGTAACTCCGGAAATCGATATAATCGCGTTCACGCCCGCCACGCGGGCTGCAACTTTCATGAATCGCCGAACCGTACTTTCGCTCCCCCTGGCGGCCGCTGCCGCCGCTGCCACCCGCAAAACTGAGGTGGCGATTGAGAAGGACGGCTTCCGGATCAACGGCAAGCCCACTTATGCCGGCCGCCGTTATCGTGACCTGAAGATTGAAGGGTTGCTGATGAATTCGCGGATGGTGCAGGGCATCTTTGATGACAGCAATCCCGAGACCCGGAACCGCTGGGCATACCCGGACACCAAGCGGTGGGACGCGGACCGCAACACCCGTGAGTTTATTGCGGCCATGCCCGAATGGAAGCGCCATGGCCTGTTGAGCTTCACCATCAATCTACAGGGCGGCAGCCCGGAAGGCTACTCCAAAGGACAGCCTTGGGAGACGGGGGCCATCGCCGCGGATGGAACGCTGAAGCCGGCTTACCTGAAGCGGCTGGAGCTGATCCTGAATCGCGCGGACGAACTCGGCATGGTGGCCATTGTAGGTGGCTACTACTTTGGCCAGGATCAGCGCGTCAAAGACGAGGCGGCGGTGCGGCGGAGCATCGAGAACTTAACCGGCTGGCTGCTGGACCACGACTACCGGAACATCCTGCTCGAGATCGACAACGAATGCAATGTGAAGAGCTACGATCACGACATCCTGAAGCCGGAACGGGTGCATGAGTTGATCCTGATGGCGAAGCAGATGACGCGCCGCGGACGCCGTCTGCTGGTGGGCACCAGCTACGGCGGCGGAGCCGTGCCGCTGCCGAATGTCGTGAAGGCGTCCGACTACCTGCTGCTGCACGGCAATGGTGTGAAGGACCCGGCCCGTATCACCGAAATGGTGCGCCAGACGCGGCAAGTGGACGGCTACCGGCCAATGCCCATTCTGTTCAACGAAGACGATCATTTCAACTTTGATCAGCCGATGAACAACATGATGGCGGCGGTGGGGGAATATGCCTCCTGGGGCTACTTTGATCCGGGTGCCAGCGACTATTCGGACGGCTACCAGTGCCCGCCGGTGAACTGGGGTCTCTCCACCGACCGCAAGCGCGCCTTCTTTGGCCTGCTGAAGCAAGTGACGGGAGCGTAACCGGATGCGAGGCCGCTTTCGTGTCTTTGACACCCACACTCACATTGGCACGGCGCTGCACAGCGGACGCCAGTATTCGGCTGATCAATTGCTGCGCGCGATGGACCGGTCCGGCATTGACCGTTCGCTGGTGATTCCCTTCCCGGTGGTGGCCGACGCTCGCGCGGCGCATGATGAGATCGGCCGCGCGGTGAAAGACAACCCGGACCGGTTAAGCGGTGTCGTCTG
>JBIKMK010000128.1:0-9058 GCA_044359315.1 Bryobacteraceae bacterium
ACCAGGACGGGTCCATGGAGTTGAAGAAGCGCGAGGGGTATTTCTAAACCATGGCTGCCGTATTGAATGCGCCCACCATCCTCCCGCTGCATAGCTTTCTCGCCCAGCAGGGTGAGCGGGACCTGCTGCGCTTTTCCACCGCCGGTTCCGTGGACGACGGCAAGTCCACGCTGATCGGCCGCCTGCTGCATGACGCTGGCGGCGCGTTTGAAGATCAGATTGCGGCGGTGAAGGCATCCAAGATCAACCGCGCTGGTGAAGGCAAGGTGGATTTCTCGCTGCTGACCGACGGTTTGAAGGCCGAGCGGGAGCAAGGCATCACCATCGACGTCGCCTACCGCTACTTTGCCACCCCGCGCCGTAAGTTCATCATTGCGGACACGCCCGGCCACGAAGAGTACACCCGCAACATGGCCACCGGAGCTTCCACTTGCGAAGCCGCGGTGGTGCTGGTGGATGTCCGGCACGGGCCCACTGATCAATCCCGCCGCCATGCCCGCATCGCCCGACTGCTCGGCATCCGGCATGTGATCGTTGCCGTCAACAAGATGGATCTGGTGGGTTGGAGTGAGGCGGCGTTCCGCAAAGTGGTAAACGCATTTGAAGGCGCCTACCACGTGCCCATTAGTGCACTCGAAGGCGACAACGTGGTTGCGCAGTCAGCCAACATGCTCTGGTACCGTGGCCCGGCACTGCTGGACCTGCTAGAGACGCTGCCCGTGGGCCAGGAGGCGCAGACGGCTTTTCGGTTGCCGGTTCAGTTGGTAATCCGCCCGGATGCACGATTCCGTGGCTTTGCCGGCCAGATCGCGGGTGGACGCGTCCGGGTGGGAGATATGGTGACGGCTCTGCCGTCTGGCCGTGAAGCTCAGGTGACGCGGATTGTCACCTATGATGGCGACTTGGCGGAGGCCATCGCGCCCATGTCGGTAACCCTGGTGTTGGACCGCGAGATCGACTTAAGCCGGGGCGCAATGATCGTCTCGGGCGATAAGCCGGAATCGGCCCGGCGCATTCACGCGCAAGCGGTGGCGATGCAGCATGAGGGCCTGGTGGAAGGCCGCGAATACCTGCTGCGGCATACCGCGCAGGTGGTCCCGGCGCGGCTGATCAAAGGGTCACTCGCAATGAACGGGATTGGCGAAGTGGAGCTGGAGATCACCAAGCCGCTCTACTTTGACCCGTACACGATCAACCGATCCACCGGAGCATTTGTGCTGATCGACCGGCTATCGAACAACACCGTGGGTGCGGGCATGATCGAGCGGGCCGCCCGAGCCCCCCGCCGCGTGAGCGCCGCCCGGCAGGCCGCAGCATGGTTACGTAAGGCCGCCGACAAGCTGGAACAGTTTTCTGATGGAGCAGGCATATGAGTGATCCCCAGGTAGTGATCCGGGAAGCGCTGGCCGCGGGCGCACCCGCCGCCTTTACGTGCAGCTTTCAGGCCGAAGACATGGTGGTGCTGCACCAGATCCGCCGCCAGTTGCCGGATGTTCCGGTGCTATTCCTCGAAACGGGTTACCACTTCGCCGAAACCTACGCCTACCGCGACCAGATGGCCAAGCTGTGGGGCTTGAACCTGATCAATGTGGAGCCGCTGGTGACCCTGGCAGACCAGGAAGCGCAACACGGCAAGCTCTACACCACGGACCCCAACCAATGCTGCGGCATCCGCAAAGTGGAGCCACTGTTCCGGTCGCTGAACGACTATGAGGTATGGTTCACGGGCCTGCGCCGTGAACAGTCACCCACACGCGCGGGGCTGGAACCGTTCGGGACACACCGTCTGCCCACCGGCAAGATCTTGAGCAAGGTCAGCCCGCTGTATGACTGGACGTGGAAAGACGTCTGGGCGTACATGACCATCGAGGAGATTCCGCACCTGCCGCTCTACGATCGTGGCTACACCTCGATTGGCTGCGAGCCCTGCACTGCCATTCCGGAATCCGACAACTTGCGTTCCGGCCGGTGGGGTGGCAAGAAGCTGGAGTGCGGCATTCACATTGAGGCCGCCCCGCCCGCCGTCACACCAGAACGGGAGGTCTAGTGGTGGAAGCTCTCATCGGATTTCTGATCGCGGTGGCCGTCGGCATGACCGGCATGGGCGGTGGCGTGCTGGCGGCCCCCGTTTTGATTCTGTTCGCGGGAATGCCCGCCGCTGAAGCCGTGGGCACCTCGTTGATCTTTGTCACTGTCACCAAGTTGGCTGCGGCACCGATGTACATCTTCCGGCGGCAGGTGAACTGGAAGATCCTGTTCCGATTGCTGGCCGGTGGCTTGCCGGGCGTGATTCTGGGCTCACTGGTGATTTCGCGCCTGTCAAAGAAGAACCTGGAGCCGATTGTGCTGACGCTGGTCGGCGGTACGATTCTGGTGATCGCGCTGGTGACGCTGGTGAAGATGCTCCGCAGCGCCTCCGGGGCCACCGGTGTGGACCGCCCGCGCCTGTTGCCGCTGCTGACGTTTCCAATTGGTCTCGAAGTGGGCTTTTCGTCAGCCGGAGCCGGGGCGTTGGGCAGCCTGGTGTTGATGCATTCCACCAGCCTGGCGGCGGCCACGATTGTCGGCACGGACATGATGTTCGGCTGGTCAGTGGCAATGGTGGGCGGCGGCATGCACTTGGCTTTTGGCGAAGTGAACCTGCTGGTGGTGGGGAAACTGCTGGCCGGCGGTGTGGCTGGAGCGCTGGTGGGCTCCTGGGCGGCAACCTTGATGCCGTCGCGGACCCTGCGCTATGGGTTAACCTGCTTTCTAGTGTTTCTCGGCGGACAACTTTTGTGGAAAGGCCTGGGCCTCTAGAGCGGTGAGCGGGCGATGATCTATCTGGTCGGCGCGGGCCCCGGCGACCCGGAATTGCTGACGGTGAAAGCTCTGCGCGTGCTGGAGCGGGCCGATGTGGTGCTGTTCGACCGGCTGATCTCAGCGGAAGTGCTGGCTTGCATCAACCCTCGGGCGACGCTGATTGATGTCGGCAAGGAAGAGGGCCAGCAGTGCGAGAAGCAGCGCCAGATTCTCCCCTTGCTGCTCCACTACGGTGCCCGGCATCAAACGGTCGTACGCCTGAAATCCGGTGACCCGATGGTGTTCGCCCGCGGCGGTGAAGAACTGGCGGATCTGCTGGATGTGGGGTGCGAAGTCGAAGTCGTCCCTGGCATCAGTTCCGCGTTGGCCGCTCCGGAGTTGGCTGGCATTCCCCTTACCTATCGCGAAGTGGCCCGCAGCTTCGCCATCGTCACCGGCCACGGCCGCGACGGCCTGCTCCAGGATTGGACCGCCTACGCCCGCATCGACACACTAATCATCCTGATGGGCATCAAGCACCGCGCCGAAATCGCCACCCGCCTGATTGCGTCCGGTCGCGACGCAAAACAATCCACCGCGTTCATCGAACGGGCGTCAACGCCCAACGAGCGCCGGGTCTACGCGACACTGGGCCAGGTGGCAGAGGGCACGGTGGAAGCAGAAGCTCCGGCGGTGTGGATTGCGGGGGAGGTGGTGGGGCTAAGGTTGACAGCATCCAAGTCCAGTTCTGCTACCCTTCACCGTCAAGAATGGTAAGTTCGAAGCATGGGACTTGAAGCGATCCAGCAGGCAATCACCGCACTGCCCAGCGAAGAACGCCGCGCACTGGCCCAGTGGCTGAATCGGGTTGAGGATGCTGATTGGGATGAGAGCATCGTGGCTGACTTCGCAGTGGGTGGCCGTGGGGAAGCGCTTCTAGCGGAACTGGAGCAAGAAATCGCTTCGGGGCAGTCCGAACCGCTGACTGATGGCTTCGCCGGACGCCAAACCCGGCGCCTGTGACTTTGATCTCAAAGGCACTGCCAAGATTTTGGCTTTGCTACGAGCAGCTCCCGCCAGCTATCCAGCGCCGCGCGGACAAACAATATTGTTTGTTCGCCAGCGACCCCGACCATCCTTCGTTGCAGTTTAAGCCGGTCGGGCCATTCTGGTCTGTCCGAGTCTCTCAGTCCTATCGGGCCTTGGCCATCAAGAAAGGAAGCATCCTACACTGGTTCTGGATCGGCACCCATGACGAGTACGAAAGGCTGCTTCGCGGCAAAGAGGCACCGATCAACTAGCCTAATCGATGCCCCGTTCGGTGCTTCACCCGCCGGCCCCCACGCCGCTACTGCAGCGGCAGTTCGCCTTGCGGGCTTTCTTCGCCCTCGACGACTTCGCTATCCGGCACCACCGAGGCAGCCGCGACGACGTCGCCGTCTTCCATGCGGACCACGCGGACGCCCTGTGAGGAGCGGCCGGACTTGCGGATTTCGCCCGTGTCGGTGCGGATCAGCTTGCCGTCCTTGGTGATGACGATCACTTCGGATTCGTCCTTCACCGACAGGATCGAGACGACCTCGCCGGTCTTCTTGGTCACCTTCATGTTGATGACACCCTTGCCGCCACGGGTCTGCTCGCGGTAGTCCTTCACAGGGGTCCGCTTGCCGTAGCCGTGGTCGGAGATGGACAGGATCAGGCTGTCGGGTTGGACCACCTCGGCACCGATCACGTAGTCATCTTCCTGCAGGTTGATGCCGCGGACACCATAAGCCGGGCGGCCCATGGCGCGGACATCGGTTTCGTTGAAGCGGATGGCGATGCCTTCGCGCGTCGCGATCAGGATCTGTTCCGAACCCGTGGTCATGCGGGCCGAAATCAGTTCGTCGCCTTCATCTAGGCCAATGGCGATGATGCCGCGGGCCAGCGGATTGTCGAACTCCGTCAGTTCGCACTTCTTGATGGTGCCGGACTTAGTCACCATGACGATGAACTTATCCGGCACAAACTCCTTCACCGGCAGGAACGCCTTCACCGTTTCATCCGGCTGCAGGGCGATCAGGCCCGAGATGTTCTTGCCCTTGGCGGCGGTGGCAGCGTCCGGGATCTCATAGATCTTCAGCCAGTAGAGGCGGCCCTTGGAAGTGAAGATCAACAGGTAGGCGTGCGTCGAAGCAACCACCAAGTGGTCAACCACGTCCTCGGCGCGAGTGCCCATGCCGATGCGGCCCTTGCCCCCGCGCGTCTGGCGGCGGTAGGTATCAACCGCCGTGCGCTTCAGGTAGCCGGAGCGGGTGACGGTGACAGCAACGTCCTCCATCTGCACCAGATCTTCCAACCGGAAGTCGCCCACGTCCTCAATGATTTCGGTGCGGCGCTTGTCGCCGTAGGCCGTGTCGACGTCCTTCAACTCTTTGACAATCAAAGCGCGCAGTACCGTCTCTGACCCAAGAATGTCCAGATACTCCGCGATACGGATCTGGATCTCGGCCAACTCATCCAGAATCTTCTGCTGCTCCATGCCGGTGAGGCGTTGAAGTTGCAGTTCGATGATGGCTTGCGCCTGGCGCTCAGAGAAGCGGTTGGACAGACGAAGCTCGTCCAGTTCCACGCCCACCAGGCCCTTGTAGGATTCCAGCTCCGACGGCGAATCGAAGGCGAGCAAACGCTCACGCGCTTCGCGCGGCGTCTTCGAATCGCGGATCAGTTGGATGACTTCATCAATGTTGTTGAGTGCGCGCTGGAAGCCGAGCAAGATGTGCTCGCGTTCCCGCGCCTTGCGCAACAGGTATTCGGTGCGGCGCCGCACCACTTCGATGCGGTGCTCAATGAACAGGCGGATGCACTGCAGCAGGCCCAGTTCGCGCGGCTGGCCGTTGACGATGGCCAGGTTGATGACGCCGAAGTTGGTCTGCATCTGCGTCAGCTTGTAGAGGTTGTTGAGGATCACCTCCGGCTGTTCGCCGCGCTTCAGTTCGATCACGACGCGCATGCCGTCGCGGTCGCTTTCGTCGCGCACGTCCGAGATGCCTTCCAGGCGCTTTTCGTTTACCAGGGCGGCGATGTCGATGATCAGCTTCGCCTTGTTCACCTGATAGGGGATCTCGGTGATGACGATCTGCTCGCGGTCCTTACCCATGGGCTCGACAGCGGCGCGGGCACGCATCTTGATGGAGCCGCGGCCGCGGGTGTAGGCGTCCAAAATGCCGGCGCGGCCCAGGATGTAGCCACCCGTGGGGAAGTCCGGACCGGGGACCATCTGCATCACTTCCGGCAGCGTGATCCCTGGGTTCTGAACCATGGCGATGCAGGCCTGCACCACTTCCGACAGGTTATGCGGCGGCATGTTGGTGGCCATGCCGACAGCGATGCCGTTCGAGCCATTGATCAGCAGGTTCGGAATCTTGGTGGGCAGAACTTCCGGCTCCACTTCGGAGTCGTCATAGTTCGGCTTGAAATCGACCGTTTCCTTGTCGATGTCGTCCAGCAAGGCGGCTGAGATCTTCGACAAACGGGCCTCGGTGTACCGCATGGCCGCTGGCGGATCGCCGTCCACCGAACCAAAGTTGCCCTGCCCCTCAATCAGCGGGTAGCGCAACGAGAACGGCTGCGCCAAACGAACTAACGCGTCGTAGATCGCTTCCGGCGAGTGCGGGTGCAGCTTACCGACCACATCGCCCACAATGCGGGCGCTTTTGCGGGTGGGCCGGTTATGCGACAGGCCCATCTCGCTCATCATGTAGAGGATGCGGCGATGGACGGGCTTTAAGCCGTCGCGGATATCCGGCAACGCGCGGCCGATGATCACCGACATCGCGTAGTCGAGATACGAACGCCGCATCTCGTCTTCAATATTGATCGGAATCAAGTTCTTGGGCGTATCGCCCAAGGGAAGCTGGTTATTGGGTGTTTCGTCGGCCAAGCTCCTAGTCTAGCGCGTTTCGCTTGCGCTAGCGACGATCAGCATATATATGTCATGATGCTGTTATGAGACGGACGACCATCTTCCTGCCGGACGAACTGCATGAGGAACTGCGGCGGGAGGCATTTCGGCGCAATGTCAGCATGGCTGAAGTGATTCGCGAACGGCTGGCAACGCCGCCGGAAGATGCGCCGACGCTGCGTTTCACCGGGCGGCACCCCATGGAAGACGTAATCGGAATCGCCAGCCATGGCGGCCTGACCGAGAACATCGATCGAGACCTGTATGGCATCTGAGGCGCGCTCTTTAAGCCGCCCTCGACTTTTTCTTGACACATGGGCGTGGCTGGCGCTGGCTGACCGGAACGATCCGTGGCACGAGATCGCCGTGGAGACATTCCTGGCCTTCAAAAACGATTTGCAGGCTACCACCGACTACGTGCTGGACGAAACGATTACCCACTTGTTCATGCGCCTGCCTTTCGCTCATGCACAGCAGTTCGTTGACCAGATCTGGACCAGCCAGCAGCAGGGGCGGGTGGTTGTCGTTCGTGTGACCGAGGCTGTCTTCCAGTCCGCTTGGCGGAATCGGCTCAGGTTCCGGGATAAGCCAGACATCTCTTTCACCGATCTAACCAGCTTCGCGGTGATCGAGGATTGGCGGATTCCCTACGTATTGACCGGCGATGCTCACTTCACGCAAGTCGGCTTGCAGTGCAAGGTGCTGCCGGGATAACGACTAAGGCCGCGGCCTCACCAGCACCGCCTCGAACTCGTAGTAGCCCTGGTTGTCGGCAGAATCCCGATCATTGATACCGAACGCTGTACGGCCTCTATCAGTCCGGTGCCGCAAGCCACCCGGAGCATCTTCGGGCCGATTGCCAGGAGAGCCACAGGCGTTGGCGGCCACATCCCAGCAGGCGGTACCGCGCGGGTTGCGGATCTCGATGGCCAGGCCCTCTGGGTTGGGAATGGCTGCCGACCAAGGCAGGTGGGCCGGCAGAACGACATGGAACTGACCGGGAGCGGTCTCTTCCACCATGGCCTCACTGGGCGTGCAGAGGCTTTTGGTGGGTAGACAGTCAAACTTCGAGAATGCGATCTCCGTGCCGACGGTGTAGGCAATGGAGCTGACCCGCGGGCGGAAGCGCCAGTCCAGGATGTCGTGATTCTCGAAGCCTTCGCCGGTTGAGGCGGTGAAGCCCACATACGCCGCCCCGTCAGCGCCCACCATGCGGGCCAGGTCCACCGGAGCGCGGACAGCCAACTCATCATCGACATAGACTGACAGCAGCGGCGGCACAAACTCGATCCGCGCTTCGTGCGTCGCACCGTCCTTCAGGTCCACACGCGGAGCCCAGTTGATCCCCAGCCGCGGCGGCGGCCAGATCATCTGCTTGCGGTCACCATTGGTGCAGATCGAGATGGAGTTGCCGGAGGTGTCTTCGTTGTTCTGGAACGTGTCGAAGAAGACCGCCAGGCTATTGGCGATGGCCGGCTTGTTTCGGTCCGCCGGGGCGTGGCCAAAGGCGAAGCCGCCTGAAGCGCCACGTCCGGCAATGGCGTTCGGACCGTTATTCTGGATGACGAAGGCGAAGCCATCGGCACCGGGCCCCAGGCCGTTGCGGTCTGAGATTCGGAAACGAAAGGCCGTCTCAAAGCCCTCCCGCACAGGTAGCTTCTCCATGCGCCACGCCGCGCCGCGCTCCATTGGTCGTGAGGGGGTGAGCCGCAGAACACCGTTGCGGGCGCTGGCGGCACCCAGTGTCTTCAGCCCAGCGGGAGCAGCAAAGTCGGGATAACTTACATCGCGCGTTTCCTGCGCGACTAACGTACCGGCCATCAGGGCCGTGGTAACTATGAAAACTTTCATGATCGTCGCACCTCTAGACGCATCGTTGGTGCGAAGCGTTCATTCTTTTCGATGAAAGCGGTTTCATCTGCGCAGTCCAATCCAACAGATCCGCGATATCCGGACAAGCCCGGCGCACATCGCTGATTCTTCGAGACTACGCGGTCTTGGCGCGGCGCGCATCCCCCAAAAGTAGGAGGTGTTTTTTCGCCAACCGGCTGATGTTCCCGTTGGGCCTGGCCCCTTACGATCAAGTCATGAAATCGCTCTTACTCGCTCCATTCTTTCTCTGCGTAGCCGCCGCGGCGGCCGTACCGCTGACCGGAGACATTAGTATTCGCACCACCAATCAGCTGACGACCGCCAACGTGAAGCCCGGCGATAGCTGGGTGGGTCACGTCGCGCAGGACGTGACGCGCGATGGCGAAGTGGTGGTGAAGCGTGGCACTCCGGTGACGGGCATCGTCGTGGACGTCAGTACGCCCAAGGACAAGACGCCGCGGG
>JBIKMK010000768.1:0-2500 GCA_044359315.1 Bryobacteraceae bacterium
GGGCATGACGCTCATGACGGTGGATTGGGACACGATCAGCAAGTGGGGCGGCGGCAGTGCCGGGCTGGCGTTCAATCAGGGTGACCTGTTGACGGTGGCCGGGGCGGTGGCGTTTGCGGTGCACTTGTTGCTGTTGGGGCACTACACCGGGCGGGTATCGGTGCCGGTGATGAGCTTCGCCCAGATCGCCACCAGTGCTTTGGTCCCGCTGGCGCTGCTGCCGGCAATTGAAGCCCCAGCGATTCGCTGGACCCCACTGCTGATGGCCGTACTGGCGGTGACGGGCCTACTGGCCACGGCGCTGGTATTTGTCCTGCAGACCTGGGCCCAACGCCACCTGAGCCCCGCCCGGACGGCGCTGATTCTGGCTTTAGAGCCAGTGTTTGCGCTGATTTTCGGGTTTGCGGTGGCGGGGGAACGGCTGACGGCGCTGGCCGGTTTGGGGGCCGCGCTGATTCTGGGCGGAATACTCCGGGTGGAAATGAAACCGTCACTCGCACCTGTACATCCAAGCATTTAGATCCGACTCTATAATAGGAACCAAGTCACTAGGAGACGTATGAGTTTCGTCGAACGTATCAAGCAACGCCGCTTCCTTTCCTTCAGCCTGCTGCTGATGACCCTCAGCACCGGCATCCTTATCGGAACGGTCCTCAGCACGGGAGTGCAGGCCGCTCGAGACGGGCAAACCGCGGCTCCCGATGCCACCCCGCTGGTGGTACCCAGCCCGGCAAGCCTGGGCAACGACTTTACGCGTCTGGCCAAGAAGGCTGAGCCTTCGGTGGTGAACATCTCCACCGATTACACCCCCAAGCCGCTGACTTCCCGCAAGGGCCGCCCGCAATTGGGTGATGACGACGACGCCGGCGACGAGGACGCGCAGGCTGATCTGTTCCGGCGGTTCTTTGGGCAGAATCCGGGCTTCCCCGGCGGGCGCAGCATGCCCCGGCCCAAGAGCATGGGCACCGGGTCCGGCTTTATTGTCGACAAAAACGGGTACATCATCACCAACTACCACGTGGTGGAAAAAGCTGACCACATCAAGGTGAAGGTGCCGGATGACACCACCGAGTACAAAGCCAAGATGATCGGCTTTGACAAAGAGATCGATATGGCCGTCCTGAAGATTGAGGCCTCCAAGCCCTTGCCGGCTTTGAAGGTGGCCAATTCGGATGGCGTGCAAGTGGGCGACTGGGCGATTGCGATTGGTTCGCCGTTTGGCCTGGAAGCGACGGTGACGGCCGGGATTGTTTCCGCCAAAGGGCGCAGCAACATCTCCGGCGCCAAGCAGTTCCAGAGCTTTATCCAGACCGATGCCGCCATCAACCCCGGCAACTCCGGCGGTCCGCTGCTGAACATTGCGGGTGACGTGGTGGGCATCAACACGGCGATTGCCACCGAGAGCGGTGGTTCGCAGGGTGTGGGCTTTGCGCTGCCCATCAACACGGCGGTGAAGAGCTACAACATGATCATCCGTTCGGGCAAAGTGACGCGCGGCTCGATTGGCGTCACCTTTGGCCGCCTGGACCGGCCGGAGCTGCTGAAGGCGCTGGGCGTCGATGGTGGTGTGTTGATCAATGAAGTGACGGCCGGCGGCCCGGCGGAGAAGGCCGGGATGAAGGCCGAAGACGTGATCGTGGCCCTGAATGGCAAGCCGATCAAGAACGGTGACGACCTGGTGAGCCGCGTGGCCGACACGCCGGTGGGCGAAAAAGTGAAGGTGACCGTTGATCGCGGCGGCAAAAAGATGGACCTGGATGTCGCCATCCGGGACCGGGCCGAAGTGATCGCCGACGGCGGCTTGGGTGCTCCGCGCCGGGGCACCGAGATTGAGCCCTCAGCCGGGCAGAACCAAGCCAAGTTCGGCATTGCCATCGTCAACATCGGCGACGGCGAGCGCGAGAACATGAACCTGGAGATCAAGGGCGGTGTGCAGGTGACGCGCGTCGAGCCGGACAGTCTGGCCGAGGAGATGGGCGTGCAGGAGCGCGATGTGATCGTTTCGATCAACCGCGTTCCGGTCAGTTCGCCGGATGATGTCAAGAAGGTGCAAGCCACGCTGAAGCCCGGTGATGCAGTGGCCTTCCGCATCATGCGTCCCTTTGGGGGCGGCGGGCGCGGCAAGACGCAGTGGCAATCATCGTTCTTAGCTGGTACGCTGCCTAAGAACTAGATGCTGTTTCGCTTTACATTTGTACTCTTCATTCTGGGAGCCGTCCTCCAGGCGGCTCCCGCACCGCAAACCAAAGCCACTCCTCCGAAAGCCGCCGCACCCAAGCCGGGTGCCGCCAGACCAGCGCCGCAAAAGAAGGCCAGCCCGCGGGCGTCGCTGAAGTCCACACCGATTAAGCCAACTCCGTTGAAGCCCTCCGGCGTGAAACCGCGCCGGGCCACGCCCTCAAAGATTGGCCCGCGCCGCGCCGCGGGGCCGCCGCGCCAAACCCAACCGTCGCCGGAACGCTACAAGCAGATACAGCAGGCGCTGATCGACAAGGGTTTT
>JBIKMK010000129.1:0-9041 GCA_044359315.1 Bryobacteraceae bacterium
GCAGCTCGACGGTCTCGTCGAACTTGGTGAACTTCAATTTCTGCACCAGCGGAACAGCTTCTTCGACCGCATAGGGCCGCACTTGAACCTGCTTGAACGCAGAGAGATATTTCTTGCCTTGTTTTGCCATCGTCGCCTTAAAACTTAAGAGGGACTACTAGAGGACTGGTCCAAGCGGCTCCGTCCGAGGCGGTTGGCTGATACAGCGGCCCACGCGCACACCCCGGAGCCTCCCAATCGGGAAACTGCGAACCTTGAGGTTACCAAACGATGTCGGCCAACGCAAGTCGCGATTGTCGAGCGTTCGCCCGCAGTCTGCCTCACGGGCGCCGCGGCGGAGGGGCGGCGGTCTGGGCGCAGCGGAAGCCGATGTTGGGACTTCGTTCAGCCGGCCGGGCCCAACTGCGGTGGGCACTACTGAGGTACTTGGCTTCATCCGCCCAACTGCCCCCCCGCAAAACTCGATAGCGGGTGGCCTCGGGAACCTCGGCGGGGCCGGTGGGGTTACGGTTGGGTGCCTTCTCGTAGTAGGTGCGCTCGTACCAGTCGGCGGTCCACTCCCAAACGTTGCCGGCCATGTCACACAGGCCCAAGCCGGTCACCGGGCGGCTGCAGACCTTGGATGGTCCATTCAGGCCGTCAAACACCGCCTGGGAGATCAACTTCCGGCCGTCCTTTTCCGTGTCCTGCTTCACGGGCGGTTCGTCGCCCCAGGGATAGATCCTGCCTTCCAGTTCGCCACGGGCGGCGCGCTCCCATTCCGCCTCCGTGGGCAGACGCTTCCCGGCCCATTGGGCATAGGCCGTCGCATCATGCCAATCGACGTCCACCACCGGAAGTTCGGCCATGGCCGGCGGCATGATGCCCTGGGGCCAGTTGTAGGGCGGGCGGTGGCGGGTGGCTTTCACAAAGGCCTGGTATTGCCGATTGGTCACCTCATGCCGGTCCACCCAGTAGGCATCGAGGTAAATGCGCTGCACCGGCCGATCGTCCTTCACCACTGTGGGCACCCACTTGAGTCCATCATCAGGCAACGGGTGGGAACGGCCCCGCAGGAACTTGCCGGCCGGAATCAGGACCATGCCGGCGGGGGCCGAAGAGGCGGCCACCGGCGGTGTCGCGGCCGGCTTTCGCGGACCCGGCACCTGTCCCGCCAGCGTCAGGCTGGCCAACAGTCCTAGGGCGATGGCCACCGCCCGCCGCCGAAGGCGTGCGTTACGCGTAGAGGGCCGAAATTTCATCAGTGGGGATGTAGCCATTGGGGCCCAGCGGATCAACAAACGTGAACGCCCGGCCGGAAGGAGTATTGCGGATTTCCTTCGTCCAATCAATACCCAAGGCCGAATAGACGCTGGCCACGACATTTTCGATGCGCGGCTGTTCCTTGCGGTGCCACCCCGTCTCGGCACAGGTGACGCCATCCTTGTCGGATCGGCCAATGATGCGGCCCGCCGCCACGCCCGCTCCGGCAAACAGAGCCGGGAAGCACTTGTTGTGATGGTCGCGGCCGCCCATGTTGTTCAGCGCCCCGGGCGTGCGCCCAAACTCGCCCATCACCACCACCAGCGTTTCGTCGAGCAACGTCTGCGTGGGGTTGGTCTTGGATGGCGTTGCGGCCAAATCTTCCATCAAGCTCGAAAGCGCCGGGTCCAGCTCTTCGCAGAGCTTGTAGTGATGGCTCGGCGCGGAGCGGTCCCAGATCTGCACGTGATGATCCCAGCCCGGGTGGCAGATGTGGACATAGTGGGTCCCGGCATCCTGCGCCAATACGTTCCGCGCCAGCATCGCCGATACCCCGACCGACGTGTTGCCGTAGCGCTGTTTGTCAGCCTCAGCGAGCCGGAACGACGCGGGCCAGCGGTCATCGGTCAGCAGCCGGTGCGCGGTGTCGTAGTAATCGAGATAGCCCGCCATATCGCGGCCCAAGCCCGGAGCGCGACTGCGGTCCGTATCGCGCAGCGCTTTTAGCAGCCGCCAGCGCTCTTCGAGCAACTGGACCGCCTTATCATCGAGCGCCCCACCCTTCACCGCCGACTCCGGGTTGATATCGACCACGGAAAATCGCGGCGGCAAAAAGCCCGCGGCCAAGGCTCCCGCAGCGCCTTTGTCCAGGTTCAGCGAAAGGTATGTGGGAAACGTATCCTTCTCGCGGCGCCGCGCTTCCAACTCCATGCCGATCACGGAGCCGACGGAGGGGATCTCCTTGGCGAAGGCCAGATTCAGCTGACGTCCGGTCTGCAGGTAATACTGGCCGCGAAAGTGGACTTCCTCGTGGCTCAACAAGGACCGCACAATGGCGAACTTCGACATGTGCTTTGACAAGCGCGGGAACAGCAACTGGGACATGTAGAGGTCCCGCGCCACCGGCCGCATGTCGAGATCCTTGGGGGTCCCGGCGGTCTCCTTAAAGTCCCAGCCTTCAACGTGGCTAATGGCCCCGGAGAGCTCAAAAAAGATGACGTTGCGCGCATTGCCGCGCGGCGTCACCTTGCTGCCACTGGCGGCGGCGTGGAGCGGCCAGACGCCTTGCGCTGCCGCCCCAGCCAAGCCCAGGCCACCGAACTTCAGCAGGTCACGCCGCGAAGGATAGATGTCGCCCACAGTTCGCATCTTGAAAACACCTCAATAGTTGAACAGGAACTCGACTTGGTTCAGCAGCGCCCACTGGAGATTCTGCGCCCCGCGCACCCGGTCCGGCTTCAAGGCCGCCAGGCTGATCTCCTTTTCCGTGGCCGTGGCTGGACGGGACAGCGTGGCCATGAACAGTTCATCCACCACCCGGCCGTTGTCCGAGTAAGCGTCCAGCAACCGCTGCACGCGGCTGTCTTTTTCCGCCACCACCCGGTCCCCGATCACGGGCGACTGCATCATCAGCATCGCCTGCAGCGGCGACCCCACCGGATTCTTGGGCGGGTTGGAACGGTTCGACTGGCCGAACGTAGACATGAAGTGCTTGATGTCGCCACCGCCCGTGGGGCCGGACATCTGCATCGCCCAGGAGCGTTGCTGGCCACGCATCTTGAAGTCCGCCGGCCGCGTCGTGGCCGCCGCAATCGAATCATGCACTTCTTCCGCTGTCAGTTGCCGCACCAGCTTGCGCGCATAAAGGCGGGTGTAGCTTTCCTTCCATTCACCCGGATAGCGGGCCGACAGTTGATAGGCGCTGGATTGGCAGATGGTGCGGATCAAGCGGCGCAGGCTGTGGCCGTGGTCACGGAAGTCCGCCGCCAGGGCGTCCAGCAACTCTGGATGCGAGGCCTGTTGCGGATTGTCGAGATCAAAATCATCAAATGGCTCCACAATGCCCGTGCCCATCAGCTTGGCCCAAAGCATGTTGGCGGTGGCGCGAGCAAACTGCGGGTGCGCGGTCAACATCCGGCCCAGCGCTTCACGCGGTTCTTCGCCCGGCTGCGGCTTTTCGCCGGTCATGATGAATGCTGGATCACTGGCCCCACCGAAGCGCGGCACCCGGATCATGCTGGCGCCCTTGGTGTTGTAACCGGGGCCGGCATCGTCAATTAGAAACTCGCCCGACTGGGGCTTGCCGTCTTCCCAATACATCAAGTACCGGTTGCGGCCCATGAACGCGGAATTGCGGAAGAAGTCCACGCGGCGCTTCCGGGAGAGCCAAGTATTGACTTTCTCCAGATGCGCCTGCCCGTCATGGCAGGAAATGCAGGAGAGGTTCAGGCCGAGAAAGCGCTGCGCATAGAGGACATTCAGTTCATCGTGCGTGTCCAACTGCTGCACCATGCCCCAGTCCTCGGCATCGTCCGGCTGGGCTTTGCCCTGGACATGCTCACGAGCGATGACGTTGGCCGCCGCCACCACGTGATTGGATTTGGCCGAGGCCGCGATCATGGAGCGGGCCACGTCGTCGTAGGGCCGGTCGACGCGCAGGTTCTCCTTCATCCAGTAATGGAACAGCTCCTGCCCGCGGCCCATCTTGCCGTTGGCGCGGAACAGGTCCATGAAGTAGTAAGCGAACTTGTCGACAAAGGCTTCGCTTTCGAGCAGCTGGTCGATCAACCGGTCGCGCTTGCGCGGGTCGCGGCTGGCGGCAAAGCTGCGGACCTCCTCGGGCGACGGGATGCGCCCGGCCAAGTCCAGCGTCACCCGGCGCACAAACTCGTGGTCAGTGGCCAGTGGTGCGGGGGACACCTTCTCCGCGGCCAGCTTCGCCAAGATATGTTGATCAACGAAATTGCGGCGGGCAATGGGCCCGGCGGCGGTGGCCGGAGGCAGTTGCGATGCCACGCGGTCCGTCAATCGGCCCAACTCCTTCGACGGCGGCGGCCGGAAGATGGGCGCATGCGCCTGGTTCATTTGGTCCTGAGCACTGGCGCAACCCAGCGCCGCGAGACCAAGCACAAACATCGGGACCCGAGGAAATTGCATAGGAGATCCTTAACGAGCGAGAGTGTATCTAAAATTTTTATCGGTGTGAAGGGGCAATTTCACAGGGAATCGCTCCCGCAGACCGCTCGCCGACCCGCGCGGCTGCCCCTTCTCCTGGAACCGGAGCGCGAACCGTCAGGATTTCGCCGACCAGCTGGGGGTCTTCCTCATTCTGGGGCTGGACTGGCGATTCTCACCGGCCATCACCTTGGACAGGTAGCGGTTCCAGTACATAAGAAGTCCGGAAACGGCGAGGGTGGGTGGCGCGAGTCCGAGGAGCATCCAGAGCACCTTTACGGCGATACCGGCAGCGCCCTCGCCGCCGAAGGTGCCGAAGTGGAGCGGCCCGATCCAGTCCATGACGACGTCGCCAGCCGACTGATCCATGCCGCGGCGCCAGACGGCGAGGTGTTTGCCGGTGAAGGGATCGAAGTAGTGATAGTCGGCGAGGTCGTAGGTCCGTTCCGGACCGCGGGCCATGAAGACGCGGATGTGACCGCGGTCGTCGGCGGGGAAGGAGACGCTCAAGAGGGAGCCGCCGTGGGTGCGCCGGGTGGCCTCGGCGAGGAGGCCTCGGAGCGCGGGGGGCGGGAGTTTTCCTTTTTGCGATGTGTCGGGCGGGGTGGCCTGGGCGGCCGAGACGGGTGAGAACCAGTTGACGAGGGTGCGGAACTCGGTGGGCCAGGCGAAGTAGGCGCCGGAGACGGCCCAGGTGAGCAGCAGGGCGAGGGTCCAGAAGCCGGCGGCGCTGTGGAGGTCCCAGTTGATGCGCTTCCACTGGCGGGAGAAATCGACGGTGAGGGAGCGGCACCAGTTGCGGAGGCCGGGCCACCAGATGACGATGCCGGTGAGGCTCATCAGGAGGAGGCAGAGGGCACCGGCGCCGTTGACGATGCGTCCGGTGCGTCCGGTGAGCAGATTGAAGTGCAGGTCCTGGAGCCAGTGGAGGAAACCGCCCTCGGGGACGGCGCCGAGCAGAGCGCCGGAGACGGGATGGACATTGACGGCGGTATAGGTTTGATCCTTGCGGAGGTAGCCGCGGATGGTGGGGTGGTTCGGTGGGAAGGGGGTGAGGAGCGAGGCGAGTTCGCGGTCCGGGTAGGCCTTGCGGATGCGGGCGGCGACGGTGTCGAGGTCGGCGAGGGGGCCGGCGGCCTCGGCGGAGCTGATGGGGGGAGTCTCCATGGCATGTTCGATCTCGTCCCGGAAGACGAGGGCGGAACCGGTGACCCCGATGAGCAGAATGTAGAGGGCTACGCCGACGCCGACCCAGAGATGGACATGGAAGAGGAGGCGACGGAGCCAGACATTCTGTGGACGGTCGAGGAACTGGCGCCAGTTGGATGCCATGGAGATTCCCTTTCGATCAGAAGCGGTAGCTGATGCCGCCGATGAGGTTGCGGCGCGCGCCGTAGAAGCAGTCGCCGCGGGCAAGGCAGGTTGTGACGTGGATGTTGTCGGCGAAGTTGGAGGTGTTGAGGTTGACCCGCCAGGGGCCGGTTTCCCAGGCGACCATGGCGTCGAAGAGGGTATAGGAGGGGGTGCGGAGGACATCGTTGCCATCGAAGGAGGAGCCTGTGTAGCGGATGCCCGGGCCGGCGAAGAGGCGGGAGTTGGGGCCGGTCTGCCACTGTTTGGTGAACCAGAGGGAGGCGAGGTGGAGCGGCATGGTGGGGAGGCGTTTGCCGAGGTCGGCGGAGTTGCTGCGGGAGACGCGGACGAGGTTGTAGGAGTAGGAGCCGATGGCATCGATGCCGCGGAGGAGGCGCATGCGGAGTTCGAGTTCGCCGCCGCGGCTTTGGACTTCGCCGACCTGGATGCTGTTGCGGGGGTTGGTGGGGTCCGGGGTGCGGCGATTGGTGTCGCGGATATCGAAGAGGGCGGAGTGGAGGAAGACGCGGCCGTTCGGTGCCTCGTATTTTATGCCGGTCTCCCACTGTTTGCCGCGCTGGGGCTTGAAGGGTTCATTGAAGAAGTCGAAGCCGGCGATGGGGAGGAAGGACTCGGTGTAGCTAACATATGGAGCGAGGCCGAAGCTGGTGGAGTAGACGAGGCCGGCGCGGCCGGAGGTGGCGCCGGTGTCGAGGCGGGAGTTGGCGTTGCCGGCTGTTTGGGCGGAGGCCCAATCGCGGCGAATGCCGAGCATGGCGGACCAGTGTTCGCCGAACTTGAGCTGGTCCTGGACGTAGACGCCGCGCTGGCTCTGTCTGCTTTTGGCGATGGGGGTAAGCGTTGGGACGGTGTAGTTGCCGTAGACGGGGGCGAAGACGTCGATGGGGGTGGAGTTGGCGAAGGCGGTGGTGCCGATGATGGAGGCCTGCTGGAAGTCAAAGCCGGAGAGGAAGGTATGGCGGATGGCGCCGGTGCGGAAGCGGGTTTCGGCATGGGTATCCATAGTGGGGCTGTTGGCGTTGGGTTTGTTGAGGTAGATGACGCGGTTGATGGTGCGGTCATCGGCGTTGAAGGTGGGGCGGGGGGCGAAGGAGGGATAGAGGGTCTGGTAGCTGACGCGGCTGTGGGAGTAGTTGAAGTTCTGTCGAACGGTCCAACGGCTGCTGAAGTGGTGTTCGAAGAGGTAGCCAATGGTGCGGGCGGTGGAGGTGTACTCATCGATGCCGGGTTCACTGATGAAGGTGCCGGGGTGGATGCGGCCGAGGGGGTGGGGCTGGAGGGTGCCGCGCCAAGGGAAGAAGCCGACGGAGGAGCCCATGCGGTCCTCCTGGAAGTTGCTGAGGAGGGTGAGGTGGGTGCGGTTGGTGGGGCGCCAGGATAGAGAGGGGGCCAGGAGGAGGCGATCGTCGGGGACGAAGTTGACCTGGGTGCCGCTGTCGCGGCCGACGCCGACGAGACGGTAGAAGAGGCGCTGGGAGGAACCGGCGGGGCCGGTGATGTCGAGGCCGATCTGTTTGCGGCCGAAGCTGCCGAACTGGGTGGCGATTTCGCCGCGGGGGATTTCGAGCGGGCGTTTGGAGACGAGGTTGATGATGCCGCCGAAGCCGCCCTGGCCGAACAGGACGGAGGAGGGGCCGCGCATGACCTCAATCTGTTCGAGGGCAAAGGGCTCGGGGCGGACGTTGTTGTAGAAGCCGAACAGGTTGCGCATGCCGTTGAGAAACTGGCCGAAGGAGCCTCCGCGGATGGTGGCCCAGTCGCCACGGGCGTCGAAGCCGTACTGTTCGGTGCGGACGCCCGGGGTGTAGCGGAGGGCCTCCTGCATGTTGACCGGGGCGCGGGTGGTTAGATCCTCGCGTGTGACGACGGAGATGGACTGTGGGGTTTCGAGAAGGGCAATGGAGGCCTTGCCGATGGAGCCGCTGACTTCGCCGGCGCGGGCGACGACGTCGAGGGACTGGCTGACGCGCTGCACGTCGAGGGAGATGCGAATGGAGGGTTCGGAGGGGGAGAGGGTGCGGGGCGCGAAGCCGTCGGCGGTTACTTCGAGGTCGACGGGAAGGGGAATGGGGGAGGACCAGGAGAACTGGCCGTCGATGCCGGTGAGGGCGCGGGCGACCTCGCGGCCCTGCCGGAGGGCGCGGACCTGGGCGCGCACAATGGGAAGGCCCGATTTGTCCTGGACCTGTCCGGAGAGCTGCGCCTGGGGTTGGGCCGGCAGCGGGAGGCCGGCAGCGGCGGCAAGCAGGAGCAGGGCGAGGGGGAGCGCGCGGTCGGGGAATCCGGGTGCAGCGGCGCGGGCGTTCGGCCAGCCATCTTTCCGCTCCGAACGGGAGCAAAGGGCGGGGCTATCCATAGACGGTTCTCCTTGGCAGAGCCGTCCGCTTCCCTGTATGCTGAGGGTACACGGACCACTCCGGTGGTTTGTGATGCGGGGCCTGCGGGTTGCTCGGCCAAGAATGGCCCGCAGGCTCCTGTGAAATAGATGCTAGAGTCTGCAAATGATTGCAAATGACTTGCAGAAACAACTTCCTAGATAATAGGACCAAAATGGTCGCACGTCAATATCGGAAGCGCACTTCTAGGCTTTTTTGTGATGCGGGGGCCCTGCGGATAGAATGGCCCGAACAGATGTCAGTTCCTGCAAATGGTTTGCAGAAACAACTTTCTAGATAACAGGACCAAAATGGTCGCGCGTTAACGGCGGAAGCGCACTTCGAGGCAACCGCCCGCATTGTTGGGGTCGCTAATTCCTGCAACACGGCGCAGGCGGTAGAGGAGCCCAGCTCCTGACCCGCAAGTTCGCAAGAGCGGGGCCAGGAACGGACCGCTCCGTTGCCGTCGCGGCTCGGTATGGCTTCCGCTTGGTTTGGACCACGTCGGCGTCCCTGGTGCGCAATCCTCCTCGCAGCGCTGAGGGTCAATCCCTTTCGAAAGACCTGTCTTTTCGGACATCGAGCGGCGTTAATTTGCGTTCGGACCCTTGGCCCGAGCATCACCTGATGCAATGGGACCGTTGAAGAAACAGTTCAGTTCGCGCTCGGAACTGGCCGCCTACTTGAAACAAGAGTTTCCAGCCCCGGCCGCGCGCGACCCGGAAATCAGCCCTTGGCGGGGCGGCTTGGCCGAAGCGCAACGCAGGCTGGCGGAGTTTAAACCGCAACGCTATGCGGCCACGCGGAATCATCTCGATGGCCAAGTCTCTGGCCTGTCGCCCTATATCCGGCATGGACTTTTGAGCCTTTCCGGGG